>JALRGB010000437.1 GCA_023253575.1 Verrucomicrobiales bacterium | reverse complement strand
AAAATGCCCCCCAGAACGGAGCTGCATGGGACCATCGCTCGAAACCCGGAAGACGCTTTGCCATAGGCGCTGACCTTGCCGGAGGGAAACCTGCAGCGCAAGCCAAGCTGAACTCCCCACCGCCCGTTCCGCATCCGGGTGATTTACTGCCAAATCCGGCACCAAGGCTGCTCTGCAATGCATTCCTTTCCTCCGTCCCCCACCCCCAGCCCTCGATCATGGCGATCCACATCGCACTCCATCACGTCTCCCGCTACACGTACGACCGCCCCGTCAACCACGCGCCCCACGTGGTGCGATTGCGGCCGGTTCCTCATTGCCGGACCCGCGTGCTCAGCTACTCGCTCAAAATCGAGCCGGAATCACACTTCCTGAACTGGCAACAAGATCCGTTTTCCAACTGGCACGCCCGTCTCGTCTTTCCCGAAAAAACACGTCACATGGTCGTGACCGTCGATCTGGTCGCCGAAGTGGCCGTGTACAACCCGTTCGATTTCTTCCTCGAAGAAACCGCTGCAAAGATTCCCTTTATTTATGAACCCCTGTTAGCCAAAGACTTGTCTCCATTTCTCGAGCTCGGTCCGCTGACTCCGGCGTTTCGGTCCTACTCCGACACCATCCCGCGTACCCCTACTCCCACCATCGCATGGTTGGTCGCGCTGAACCAGAAACTGTGTCAGGACATCACTTACGGCATCCGCCTCGAGCCCGGGGTACAATCACCGGAAGAAACGTTGACCCACCGCTCAGGCTCATGCCGTGACTCCGCTTGGTTGATGGTGCAACTGCTGCGCCATCATGGCCTCGCCGCCCGCTTCGTGTCCGGCTATCTCATTCAACTCAAACCGGATGTACCCTCCATCGACGGACCAACTGGCGCCGCCATGGATTTTACCGACCTCCACGCCTGGGCTGAAGTCTATCTACCCGGGGCCGGCTGGGTCGGACTAGACCCGACTTCCGGGTTATTTGCTGGCGAAGGCCACTTGCCGTTGGCCTGTACGCCCGAACCGGAAAGCGCTGCCCCCATCACCGGAGCCACCGACCCGTGCTCGTCGGACTTCATTCACGAAATGCGCGTCGAACGCATTTTCGAAAGCCCGCGCGTGACCAAACCGTATACGGACGACCAATGGACAGCCATCGAAGCCTTAGGACACCGGGTTGATCTGGACTTACGGGCAGCAGATGTGCGCCTCACCATGGGCGGTGAACCGACGTTTATTTCCATTGATAACATGGAAGGGGCAGAATGGAACTTCGCCGCGGTCGGCCCGGAAAAAAGTCGACTCTCGTCAACATTGTTGCGACGCCTGCACCAAGCGTTCGGCCCGGGCGGATTGCTCCATCATGGCCAAGGCAAATGGTATCCCGGTGAGGTCCTGCCCCGCTGGGCCCACGGCGCTTGGTGGCGCCGGGACGGCCACCCGCTCTGGCACGACCTCTCACTGCTCGCCGAACCAGGCCAAAATCATGACCACGGCCCAGAGCAATCCGCACAATTCATCCTCCACCTTGCCAAAACGCTCGGGGCTAGCCCCGCTCACATCATGCCCGCTCACGAGGACGTCACTCACCTCCTCTGGATCGAAGGAAAATTACCCATCAACGTAAACCCGCTACAGTCACACCTCGATAACCCAGAGGAACGAAACCGCCTGCGCCGCCTCTTCACCACCAACATTGGCGCCGTCACCGGTCATGTCCTGCCCCTCCAACGCCATCAAGGCCGCTGGGCTAGCGGCCCATGGTTCCTGCGCCAAGGACATCTCTTCCTCATTCCCGGTGATTCACCTATGGGCCTGCGGCTCCCGCTCAACTCCCTGCCATGGGTCGCTCCCAGCGAATATCCTTTTTTCTACCCGCCAGATCCCTGGGACGACTTCGACTCGCCTCTCCCCACCTCCGCCGACTTCCGAGCCCAATACTGTATGGCCGCCGCACCCGCCGCCGCAGCCCCGGCAGCGGCCATCGCGACTGATACACCCGCAGCCACCGCACCCGCCACCGCCACCGCCGCGGCAGCTCCACCGGATGTACCCAAACCACCGGCCCAGCAGGAATCGGCCACGGGCATTATCCGCACAGCGCTCTGTGTCGAACCGCGCGGGGGCACATTGCACGTCTTTTTGCCGCCCGTACCCACCACCAGTGATTATCTGGAACTCGTTTACGCCATTGAACACACAGCGGCCAACCTGCGACTGCCGGTCATTCTCGAGGGCACGCCACCACCGTTCGACCCCCGTCTGCGCCACGTCAAAGTCACCCCGGATCCGGGCGTGCTGGAAGTCAACATGCCGCCGGCGGAAACATGGGGTGAATCCGTGCATCTGACCACCACGCTGTATGAGGAAGCGCGGCAGATCCGCCTCGGCACCGAGAAGTTCATGATCGACGGTCGCCATGTCGGCACCGGCGGCGGCAATCACATTGTGCTGGGCGGTCCGACGCCGGCCGATAGCCCGTTTCTCCGTCGACCCGACCTGCTGCGCAGCCTGCTGACGTACTGGCAAAACCACCCGGGCCTCTCCTATCTTTTTAGCGGATTGTTTCTAGGACCGACTAGCCAGCACCCGCGTATCGATGAAGCACGACACGATTCCCTCGAGGAACTGGAACTCGCTTTTGCCCAGCTCCCACCGACCGGTACCGAGGTCCCGTCGTGGCTGGTCGACCGTCTATTCCGCCATCTTCTCACCGACGCCTCGGGCAATACTCACCGCGCGGAATTTTGTATCGACAAATTATTTGATCCGGACTCGCCCACCGGTCGACTTGGATTACTTGAGCTGCGGGCCTTTGAGATGCCCCCTCATGCGCACATGAGCTTGGTTCAGCAGTTGTTGCTCCGCGCGCTGGTCGCTGTGTTTTGGAATACGCCGTGCACTCGGCGGCTGACCCGCTGGGGTACTGCCCTGCACGATCGTTTTATGATGCCTTATTTTGTGGCCCAAGATCTGGCCGGGGTTGTCGATGAACTGCGCGGCTGGGGCCAACCGTTTGACATGGAATGGCTCGCCCCCCATCTTGAATTTCGTTTTCCTCTCTTGGGCAGCTTCACCCATCGCGGCATCACCGTGGAATTACGCACTGCTCTGGAACCATGGCACGTCCTCGGCGAACAAGGCGGCGGCGGCTC
>JALRGB010000369.1 GCA_023253575.1 Verrucomicrobiales bacterium | reverse complement strand
GCCACCAAAACCGCCTGCAGCTCACTCTCACCCCCCAAAATTTTTAGGTCGCAGGCTAAAACTGTTCTTAGGAACAAATATTGCCAGACCTGTTGAAAATATCGTAAATAATTCTGGAAACCTAAACTATAAAAGACTATTAATAATTCGGGTATCCACCTGACTTTATTCAGAATTTATGTCTTCTTTTTCACCTCGCACGAAAAGCCTTTCTCCGCTCGGATCAGATGAATTTCGGATTGAGTTTGAGGATGATGTGCTGCCGGCCCCGGTATCGAGGTTAAACCCTCCGGCGAGAGTATTGGGGGACGAGGAAGATTTTGAGCTCCAGCTGGCCCGCACGCAGGAGGAATTGCTCAACCTTCAGAATCAAGCCCGGGTCGTGGAGCGCCGGAAGGAGGAGTTGGAGGAAGTGACCCGCAAGGAGCGCGAGTATGCGCGCGGGCGGGCCGAGCTCCATGAGAAGCTTTCGGGCAAGCTGGTCACGCTGGAGCGCGCCTCCACGGAAACTCAGCGCCAACTGGAGACGCTTTTGCAGGCGCGGGATGACATTTCGCGGCACTATCGGGCGTTGACGTCGATTGTCATTGAGGACTGGCATGCTCCGGGGGTGGTGGAGCAGGCGGACCACGCCTTGGCGGTCATCAACGAGGCACGGGCGGATTATGAGCGGGTGTGCGCGCGCACCTCGAACTGCCTAGCGATGGGCGTGCAGGCGGGACTTTTACCGGCTGACATCCCCATGGTACCGGCCCATGATTTCCGTTATTGGTTGTTCAGTGGATTTGCCTTTACGCTGCCGCTATTTGTATTGGGTATAGCAGCGGTCGTATTAAGCGTGATTTTTTGATTTATTTCCCCTGATCACCCCATGTCCCGCCCCGGAAGCACGCGTCAACCGAACCGCTTTGTCCACAATCTGGTCATGCATGGGCGATCCCCACACCCGTCGGTGGATGTGGATGAAATCGACCTGAGATCGCGCATTGCCGAGCTCGAGAACCGGGTGGCGACGGCGCCGACTCTGGAGCGTCGACGCCGGGAATCAGCGCGACACGTAGTTCCGGCGGATGAGGGCGCGGGGCGCCAACGTCCGCAGCGACGACTCACCAAGCTGCAAAAACGCGCCGTCGCCCGCGATCGCCGGCGCCATATCCTGACCTCGGTGGTGCTTGTGGCAGCTCTGATCGGCCTGCTTAACCTGCTGGCCCATCTGCTGAAGGCCTGAAATCCACGACTTGCTCATCCAAGGCGTCCGGGCAGACTCTGGAGCCGTTCACTTACGGCCTGCCATGGTTGAAATCGACGCCATCTCCAAAACCTTCACCAAAGAACGCAAGGCGGTTGACGCCGTGAGCTTCACGGTGCGAAAAGGTGAAATCTTCGGGCTCCTCGGCCACAATGGCGCCGGCAAAAGTACTCTGCTCGGGTGCATGCTCGGCATGGTCTATCCCGATCAAGGCGAGGTTCGCATTGATGGCATTTCCGTCCAGCAGGAACGCAACCGCGCCCTGCGCAAAGTCGGTGCCATCTTCGAAGCCCCCGCATTTTACGATTACCTCAGCGGGTGGCAGAACCTCAAAATCCTCGCCGCCCTCAGTGGCTTCACCGACCGCACCGAAATCAGCCGCGTCGTCGATCTGGTGAATCTCACCGAGCGCATCAAACACCCAGTGGGCACCTACAGTCATGGCATGAGGCAGAGGCTGGCCTTGGCTCAGGCGTTGCTGCCGAGCCCGGAGGTCCTGCTACTAGACGAACCAACAGATGGCCTTGACCCTGAAGGAATTCGCGAGTTCCGTGATTTTGTCCTGAGGCTGCGCGACGAGCGCGGCATGACCATTCTGTTTAATTCCCACTTGTTAGCGGAAGTCGAACTTTTATGTGACCGGGTGGCCATCATCAAGCGCGGCCGCCTGCTGTACACTGGCGACGGCGCCGATCTCCGTCAGCAAAGCCAACGGTTTTCCTTTGTCGTGGATGACTGGACCCGATTGTTGGCAGTGGCCGAGCCGCTCGGAGGGCGGCCGGACGGCGAGTCTCACCTCCATCTTCCCCTGAATCTTGATGTCGCCGAAGTCGTGGCTGCGGCTGTGCAGGCAGGGGTACGCGTGCGCGAGGTGCATCGGCACAAGGAAACTCTGGAGGACCTTTACCTGAAAGTGAGCGCATGATCCTTTTTCTTCGTCAGCTGTGGGGCGAGTTGGTCAAAATGTCGGCCCGCAAACGAACCTATGTCGGCTTCGGCGCCTTTCTCGGGCTCGAAGCAGGATTGGTGTGGATTCTCAATACCCCGCCTGCGCGCCGCCACTTTCAACGGCTCATTGAATCGGGAGGCTTCGACTTCACAGATTACTGGTCGATGCTTTCGCTCAGTTTTCTCATCATCAGCTGGACTGTTTTCCTACTGGGCGGCATCTACCTCGCCCTTGTCATGGGGGACATTGTCGCCAAGGAAACCGAGGAAGGATCGTTCCGGCTCCTCATGAGCCGGCCGGTGAGCCGGCTGCGCATCCTTGCGCTAAAATTCTGCGCTGGCACGATCTACACTTTTGCGTTGATCTTTTTTATTGGACTGACCTCGCTGGCCGCGGGAGCGCTGAACCGCGGATGGGGTGGCGGCATGTTCATCTGGGCCCCTGAACAGGGGGTATTTGAGATGTATCCGTTCGCCGACGGCCTACTCCGGTACCTCGGCGGCCTGCCCCTCCTAGCCCTCAGCACACTGACGACAGCCTCCGTCGCGTTCATGTTTTCATGCTTCAAAATCAAGCCGGCGACCGCCGCGATTATGGCCGTCACCGTCAGCATCGTCGACATGATCCTGCTCGCCCTGCCGTTTGCCACCGGCTACAAAGAATTCTCGCTGCTCAATCACATGGCGGTCTATGCGAAATTTTTCGCCAATCCCATCCCCTGGGCCCAGCTCGTCAAAGATTACACATTCCTCCTCGGGGTCGACGCCACATGCTTCATTATCGGGTGGCTCGCTTTTCAGTCGCGGGATTTTAAATCATAACGTGCTTACATCTGGTCATCTTTTCCGCGGTCTTTGTCCTTATCTGGAAACGGCCAGAAATTTCGTTCGCCCGTCGCGAAGAATTTTCAGGACCATGCGGCCACCTGCGCTGGCGACGGCCGCCTGAGCGGCAGCCACATCTTTGACTGGCTGACGGTTGACTTGGAGAATGATATCCCCCTGTTCAAGTCCGCCACGGCTGGCTGCCGAATCAGGTTTCACTGAGACCACGATCACGCCCTCGACCCCATCCTCAATCCCATAAGCTTCATGGTCTGGCGCCGTGAGCGGCTCGATGACCACGCCTTCCAGAAAGCCCATTTGCAGGTTGGCCGGGGGCACCGTTTCGGACGGCCCATCCATGCGCGTGCCGGAAGCATCCGGCATGGCGCGCAACCGGGCTGTCAGATCAAGCCGCCGAGCCTGACCGCTTGCCTCATCGTAACGGACAACACCCAGATGCACCTCTGTGCCAGGACGCCAAGCGCTGACCGCCAGCCTCACCTGAGACGGATTGACAACCTTCTGACCGTTCAATGTGACCAGCGCATCCCCCTCCAGCAGTCCCGCTTGGTCCGCCGCTGAATCCTTCACCACCGAAATCACCATCACCCCGCCCCCATCGCTCAATCCATACAATTCGGCCATGCCGGCATCCATGCGGTCCATTTCGATACCCAAAAATCCGCGATGAACCTTTCCCTCATCGACCAGCTCCCGCATGACTGAGATCGCCATGTTGATGGGAATAGCCAGTCCGATTCCCGCAAACATACCACTGCGGGTCTCAATAGCCGTATTTAATCCCACCACCCGCCCGTGAGCATCCAATAAGGGGCCACCCGAATTACCGGGATTGATCGCCGCATCCGTCTGAATGAAATTTTCATAACCGGGCTGTCCGGGTGTGGT
>JALRGB010000285.1 GCA_023253575.1 Verrucomicrobiales bacterium | reverse complement strand
CATTCACAAATATCTCCACTCCATCCCGAGCCCAGCTCCGGGCCAAATCCCGGGCCATCGACACCTTCCACCAATGGACCGCTCCCAGCACCACAGCCATCACTAGCAAACCCGGCCAAACCGGCCCCATCACCTCCGGCGGCGGCGGCGGGGCCCGACGCACCGATTCCTCCTCCTGCCTTTGCTCGCGATCGTAAGCCGCCAACTGCACCAAAGCCAGCTCCTCCCGCTCAGGAGGAACAAAAACCGCCATACCCTCCGCCGTCTCAGCCGTCCAATGCGGCACCCCCTTGGCCAAAAGCACCGTGCTCCACTCGCGACTTCGCGCGCGGTCCGGCGCCAAAGCCACCGCCACCACCCCAGCCGGAGCCTGGGGCGGTGGATCAAAAGTTAAAAGCGACCGGCTCATCGGAAAATCATCCACGCCAGCTCACATCACCGGCCATTCATTCTAACGCCGACCGCCACCCCACGCCAGCCCACATCATCACCGTCCCTAGGTATCAGAAAGAGGGCTTGCACTGCCCCAATCCCCCGCACAGTGAACATGCCCCACACATGAAACTTTCCCGGCCCAACTACGGTATTAGCCGCATAGACCAGCCCGAAAAACATCTGACCGCACTCGGCCTGCCGCTGGAACCGCGAGGCATCGCCACCCCACTGAAGAATAAAAAAGGAAGTAGACGCTGATTCCTCTCCACGCTTAGGGGATCGACTCCTCCCTCCCCCCACCTCGCCTTCATTCTGTCCTGTGTCTGCCCCATCACCCACTCCAGCCCCCGCCGCCCTTCGCGCCACCGACCTGTGGAGGACTTTTGAAATTGGCGCCCAAAAAATCGACGTCCTACGAGGCCTTTCCCTCGAAGTACCGGCCGGGCAGAAAGTCTTTCTATGCGGATCCTCCGGAGCCGGTAAAACCACCTTACTCTACACGCTGGCCGGCCTGGAAAGACCTGGGCGCGGACACGTCTTCCTGGGCGGCGAAAACCTGTACACCCTAGGAGAGTCGCGACTCGCACGCCTTCGCAATACCAGCATGGGGTACGTCTTTCAAAGCTACTTCCTCCTGCCAGAATTGACCGCCTTGGAAAATGTCGCACTGCCCGCCCTCATCGGCGGTCGCCGGGCCCGCGACCGCGCGGCCAGCCTGCTGGAAAAAGTCGGCCTCGGCCCCCGCCTCCACCACCTGCCCCATGAATTGAGCGGCGGAGAACAACAACGCGTCGCCATCGCCCGCGCCCTCGTCAATGACCCCGGCCTGCTCTTCGCCGATGAACCCACCGGTAACCTCGACGCCACCACCGGCAGCGACGTCATGCAATTGCTCCTCACCCTCGTCGCCGAAGGAAGGAAAACCCTCGTCGTCGTCACCCACGACCAAAGCCTCGCCCGCCTCGGAGACCGCAAAATCACGCTGGCTCACGGTCAGGTCGCCAGCGATGAACAAACCACCCCGGCCCCACCCAATGGCCGCACCACGTAAAATTCGTGTTTCATCACTCCCATTTGCAGCTACATCCATCCCCTGATCATGAAAAAGATTTACCTTGATGGCCTGATTGTCGATGAAGCTGACGCAAAGGTCTCCGTCTTCGACCACGGCCTGCTCTATGGCGATGGTGTCTTCGAAGGCATCCGCTTCTACAATCACCGCGTCTTCCGCCTCGAAGAACACATCCGGCGATTGTACGACTCAGCGAAATCAATCCTCCTCACCATCCCGCTCACTCCACAGGAAATGATCGCCGCCACCTGCGCGACCATCAGAGCCAACGGTCTCGTCGATGGCTACATCCGCCTCGTCATCACCCGCGGGGTCGGACCGATGGGCCTCTCCCCCTACAAATGCCCTAAAGCGTCGGTCATCATCATCGTCGACACCATTTCACTCTACTCGGAAGAAGCTTACGCCAACGGCCTAACCATGGCCACCTGCTCCAGCCGCCGCCCATCACACGACATCCTCAGCCCTCAAGTCAAAAGCTTGAATTACCTGAATAATGTGATGGCCAAGGTCGAGGCCCTCCAAGCTGGCGCCGAAGAAGGATTGATCCTCAATGACTTGGGATTGGTGGCCGAATGCACCGGCGACAACGTCTTCGTTATCCGCGACGGCTTCATCACCACCCCGCCCATCACCGCCGGCGCCCTGCCCGGCATCACCCGGGCCGCGGTCATCGACATCGCCAAAGAATTAGGCATCCCTCTCGCCGAACGCGATCTTTCCCGCCATGATATCTATACCTGCGACGAATGCTTCCTCACCGGCACCGCCGCCGAAGTCATCGCCGCCACCAAACTCGACCAACGCGTCCTCGGAACAGGCAAACCGGGCCCCATCACCCAGAAGATCATCGCTCGCTTCCGCGAAATAGTTGGCACGACCGGAACTCCCGTCTGACCAAAAAGACCGGGCGGCCCCGAGGTCAGCGCCCCACGGCTACAGAAGAAACCTTGGCCCTCGGGCCACTTCCCTCAAGCTCATTCTTGCCGCTCGAATCCGCCAAAATCCCAAATCCCCCCCGCAACTAGGCGCAGGGCGAAAGCGCAGCTGCCGCCCTCTTAGGAAGAGGAGCGGCGCGACCGCCAGGCGGCATAAAATATGAGCGCCAGCAGTCCACCGAGCAACGTCCATCCTAAAGACCCGCTGACCCGGGCTATGAGTTGGCGTTGGGTGGGCGCTACGGGACGTGACACCACGGCGGGCAGCAGATCGAGGGCGGAGAGTGACTGCGTTGATTTTTGATCACCGGGGACGGCCCCAGCTTCCGCTGCCGTAAGGTGATAATTGAGAATGTGGACGCTTTGCGCATTTTCGGGTTCCATCTCTGTGGCAAAACGTTCCGGGTCCGGCGACATAAAGATCCGGTTGATTGGAAAGTGACTGGGAACCACGAGGGCGGTGGTGATTTCCTGAGTCGTGGCGATGAAACACGCCGTAAACCCGGCGGCATCATCGCGCCATGTCTCCGCTTGGACCGTGACCAAACCGCTTTCTCCATTGCGAAGCACCGGTTCTGACCGCGGCTCTCCCAGGAGATCAACCAGATGGACATACGTTTCACGCGCTTGAGCCTGACTTTGCTCAATCCCGATCAGGCCCGCTACCTGAGTTTTTAAGACGCCACCCAGCTTGCCCTCGTAAAAAAAATACCAATAGGCAACCTGTGCGGGACTTCCCTGATTCAGTATTTCCGTGAAGCTGAGAGCCCCTTCCACCCCACCCAACGGAGTAGGACCTTCCAAAGCCGCAGGCCGGATGGCTGTAAAATCCTCCGGAGACATACCCAGACTGACGTTTTCAGGGATGATCATTTTTCCGAGAGCAGCGAAACGATCGACAGCCGCGGCCCCACCGGTCCAATCGATGAGGAACAACAAGGCGATGAGACAATATTTCATGGGTGGATGCGCTGGTTGTTCGATTTGATGACAATACCCTCACTGGCTTGCTGCAGAGGATTGGCGGACCCGTCTGGAACCTCCCAGATGTACATCTCGCCGGCATCGTAGCGCCGCTCCAGTTCAGCACGGATCGCCCTTCGATTCGGCTGGCCGTTAGATTGGTAAATCACCTCACATCCGACCGCGTTGTTTTTAAGGTCGATGGTGCTATTAAATGCCTGCTGTCGCCCATCGTATCGATTTGTATATTCGTGGCCTTGCGAGATCATGCTGACGTCATTGGGTGTCACAAATCCTGTTGATGCAGAAAGCGAACACCAATAGGCATGCCGCATGGCGTCTTGTTTCGGCCCGACCGGGTACAATGCGCCGAAATCAATGGCTTCTTGGCGGTTGGCCAGCATCACCGGAGCCGCATTGGGAGCGAGAAGAGCGGCTTCCGCCTGACTAAGCAGACCGACACGCTGCACGACAATGTGCACTTTGAACTGAACGCCACCGATGGTGATGAGGATTTCCTTCGTGCCCGCCGACACTCCAGCCCACTTCACCGGTGCCTCCAGCGTATTTCCACCATAGACATGACCAGGGATGGACCAGGTGATTAAATCCGGCGGCAAGGTGGCGGCCGGGAGCGGGAGCCTGATTTTTACCACCGCTGGCTCATTCGGCCAGAGCGAGAACAGATTAGACGCATTATACTTCGCTGGTGCATGCGCGTATTTGGGGGCGCTTCCCTCCGGCCCACCCACGGTTTGATGGACTTTGATTTCGAGCGGCAGCAGTCTGTCGAACTGATGGATTTCAAAAAAAGTGGGGGATGGGTAACCCGTCGGAAGGGTGGGGGCGACCGCCGTCAGCGGCGTAGTGGTCTGGGGATTCAAGCTGAGAATCGGACCAGATTGGGAGCCTTTGGCGAGAGTAAGGGTGACCGGCTCGAGGGTGAAGGCATTTTCATCGAGCGGGTAGCCGGTGACGGGCGGGGCTGAAGCGGTCAGGAAACGGGACGTCTGGGCGGATCGGCCGCGAAACCGGAGAAACGTGACAGAGACATCCTTGGGGGCGCCATTTGGCAAGGCGGAGCGCAGGCGGAAGGTAGGAAC
>JALRGB010000237.1 GCA_023253575.1 Verrucomicrobiales bacterium | reverse complement strand
GAGGAGGTGTCCCCGCTCGTCGATGCCGTCCACGAAAACCGCACCATCAGGGTATTTGTGGTCGTCCCGGACAATGATTTCTCCCTGTATGAACATGGGCATGCCTCATATTTCAGCACCCCCTGCCCGTCGGGCTGATCGACGCCTATTACGACGGTGACGGGCAGGCGTTGTGTCCGATGGCGACCGGCATCAGTCATCACGTCTCCCCCAGCGGAGCCATCGAACCATGCCCGATCATTCAATTTGCCACCGACAACATTCGTGATGGCGATATCTATGAGACGCTGACCCAATCCGCCTTTATTCGCGATTTCCGCGAGACCGCGGCCCGACATACCCGAGGCTGCATTGTCCTCGAACGACCGGATTTGATGAAATCACTGGTCGCCCGCCACAGCGCCACCGACACCACCATCCGGCAGTCAGCCATGGCAGAATTAGAAGCCATGTCGCCACGCCCTAGTCAGTGGACACCAGACGAATCGATCCCCGAAAAAAGTTGGGTCTATCGCCTTGGCAAAAAGATGTTGTATCACGACTTTGGTGCCTACGAACGGGCCGGATTTAGCCCGCCGCCTACATCGCCCACCACGTCCCGCCCGGTCGTGTCAGCTACCACCACGTCCCTGCCGGTCGTGTCAGCTACCACCACGTCCCTACCGGTCGTGTCAGAGCCCCAAAAACCTTCTCATTAACTGCCTTGCCTACGCTTTTGTACTGCCGCTGTGCCTATGCCCAGGTGATCAACCCGGGTGTAAAGGATGACGTACTCCGCCAGCTTGGCGAGAGTGGATCAAGTTTCGAGAGTGTATCGGATCTCTGTGAAATGGCGGCGCATCGGGACCCGCGTTTGACGATCTTGAGTGAGTGTGCAGCGCGCGGCGGGCTGCGCATTGCCGCCTGTCATCCGCGGGCAGTCAAAGGCCTGTTCCGGCAGGCGGGTGTGCCGCTGGCGGACGAGCATGTGGAGATTCACAACATGCGCGAATTTTCGTCGGACGCGGTGGTTGAGGGCATGCTGCGCGTGGCGCCGACATCTCCCGTGGCTTCGGATGAGGCATCCCACCTGCCGGAGGGGAGTTCCTTGCCGGCTGGTCCGGCCACGCCTGAAACCCAGAGACCTGCTTGATTTTCCATGATCACTCACCTTCATCGCCCATTGCGTGTCGTCCTTTACGAGGGCGATGGTTCGATTTCGCTTCCGCCCGAGGCTCGTACTTTGGTCATGGCGTCATTGCTGGACAAAGGATATGCGGTCACGCGAGTCACACCCGGGCGTGGGGCGTCACTGGCGGATGATGATCACACGCTATTGGTGCTCGGTTTGTTTGCCGACGGGGCTCCGCAGGTGGAGGATGCGGCGGCCCGCCGTACCGTGGAAGCGCGTGATATTGCGGGGTTGGATGCCGCCGGGGTCTTGGGTGTGGTCGAGGAATTTCGCGTTCGCCAAGGCCGGACCATGAATCAACCTGGCGCTTGGAAACCGTGGTTTCCCGTGATCGATTACGACCGCTGCACCAACTGCATGCAATGTTTGAGTTTTTGTTTGTTTGATGTCTATGGCGTCAGCGACGACAAAAAAATCCAAGTGCAGAACAACGACAACTGCAAAACCAACTGTCCGGCCTGTTCGCGGGTATGTCCCGAGGTGGCCATCATGTTTCCAAAATACGCT
>JALRGB010000186.1 GCA_023253575.1 Verrucomicrobiales bacterium | reverse complement strand
TCCCCATGAAAGACCGCTCAGTCCCCCACCCTCCCGGCCCACCCTAAATCTCCCATTTTCCGCCCCGGTTCTTATACCGCCGATTTTACCGGACGTTCACGGCGCCCATCGCAGATCATCGGGGTGGCGTCCAACCCCATTCAGGCGAGGCCTAAAATCCAGCCTTCCAGTCGGGCCAGCGTAAGTTCGGCAGGGCGTAGCTCTGGATGAAAATAGACGGGCAGCGTGTCGGTGGCGTCGCTCTGCTGCATCCACCGGGCGACGCTGTAGGCGTCGTGTTGGTCCGGGTTGCGGTCTTCGGCGGGAAACGTTCGACTCCAAAGCGCCGGATAGACCTCGGCGATGACGGATCGGCCCGAAGGGGGTGTCCATCCGTCGAAGGGCCAAAAATGCACGCGCTCACCGAGCTGCTGACGCAGGTAACGCAGCCACGGCAGGCCGCTGTGAGTGGACTTCGCCACGCTGCCTTGCACATTAAAGTGGAAGACCGACTTCGCCTTGGCTCGTTCCTCGGTCATCCTCCGCCAGCGCGAATTTCCCGAGCGCGCGGCACCATTCCCGCGGGTGCCGTCTAGGACAAAATCGACATACACATGGTCCCTGTCGGTCGGCCAGTGGTGCTGGAAGTCATCGAGGAACTGAGGCCAATCCGGCTGCAGGCGATGGACTTCGAAGTAGCGCAGCGGAAAGGAAAACCCGTGATCGATACCGACGAGCGTGGCCGGGCCGTCGCGAAGTTCAGCCGCGAGCCATTCGGCCAGTCCCCGCCGCGTCCAATACTTGCGCGGGCTAGGCGGCGGCAGCACCTCGGTGGGCGGCTGCGTGGGCGTTGCCGAGTAGAGGCGCAATCCCTTCAGGCTGCTTGTGGCTGTCTCCGCGCCGGAGTAGTCGATGCCGAAGTAACGTTCAAATTGGGGCATGGTGAATGAGGCAGTGGTGAGTTCGGGAACAAGGGCGGAGAGGAGGTTGGCGGCGGTGGCGCAGGAGGCGGAGAGTTACTTTTCCAACACGTCCACGAAGGGAAGCCGTTGCGTTAAATGGCCTGCCTCCTCACTCGTGCCCCATGCCCAGCACCCGGTTTTCTAAGTCACGACCAAAATCCGCTGCTTCATCTTCCTCGATGAGCGTGATGCCTTCACAAGAGTTCAGGATGTCCTTGGCCCGGCCATAGTGGCGGGCGTTTTCCGTCAGGCTCGGCCTGCCGAGCAGATAGTGCAGCTTCGGGGCTTCTTTGGCCTTCTTCAGATGCATGCTACGGCCATACCAAGTATGTGCCTTGCGCTCGATCGAGTCGGAATCCGCCATGTCAAAGGACAGCGTCTCATAGACATTCCACACGCCGTTCTTCCAGGCATGTTTGAAAACATGGCTGGCCAGCGGGGCCACCACTTCGTGCTCGTGCATCCGTTCCGCCAGCGTGGGTGAAGTGAAGATCGAGCGGAAGGCTTGGCGGAAGACCTCCCCATCATCCCGGCGCGTGGTTTCCTTCGCTTCATGATGTTTCCCGATGAAGCGCTCATAAACAAACGTCAGTTCAGCGGCCGGGTCATCCGTCATGCCGCCACGAGCCGGACTCCAGAGAAGAGCGCCATCATCCTCCGGCACCACCCTCGTCGCCAGTTCACGGGCGCTGGCGGGCAGCGGGGCCAGCGGCAGGCCGTTGACGACATCTTCCGCCATCTGGTCGAACCGACGCTCCACATGGGCCACTAGCAGCCGGTAGCCGTCCCGGTCGAGGTCGCCGAAGAAGTGCGTCAGCCGGGCATAGCGATGACTGCCTCGAAAACCAAGAAAACGATCCTGCGGGCACCAGAAGAGAACGCCGATATTGGCAAATTCCCCCGCCTCGCGGTCCTGGCAGTAACGCAGGAAGCTGTAGCTGTAGTCGTGGGTTGTCATGGCTAGAGAGACGCTTTGAGGTAGTCGAAGAAGTCCCCGGCATCGGCGGCCAGGGCTTTTAAATACGCACGGATTCGGGCCAAGTCCACTTTTGCAACAGGAAATGCCGCCTCGGCGGCTTGCCGGCACTCGTCAAAGCCTCCTCCGCATTCTTCCTCCAAGAGGTTTTCCCAAAGTCCTTTGCCAAAATCTGCGCGCATCATTTTCCGACCGGCTGGGGCCAGCACATGCCGGGCAAAAGGCTGCGCTTGGAAAAAGCGCCGCCAGGCCTTGACCTCACCGTCCGCCAACTTCAGGTACCCGAAGACTTTCTCATGATCCAGTACCGCCAGCTCATGCCCCTTCCACATCAGGTTCGGG
>JALRGB010000154.1 GCA_023253575.1 Verrucomicrobiales bacterium | reverse complement strand
TACACGACCGGTTTCCGGGCGGCTGGCGTGCCGACCTCGGCGGCTCGGTGGAATGTGGTGACGGGTTATTCGTCGATAGCGGGTGCGGCGGGCACCACGGCGATTACTCCGTTGAATACGGCGACGCTGGTCGCACCGAGCGGGCAGCTGCCTGATAATACGACGAGCTTCTTCCGCATTCGCCGCCTCTAATTCAGGGGGCTGGTGAGTTCGTTTTTTCGCGAGGGCTCTCCACGGTTGTGGAGAGCCCTTGGTATGTCTGGGGGCCGGCTGGGGCTAGATTTTGGCTTGAAAGAATTCGCCGTTTCCTTGCAGGAAATGAATCAGGTTCTGGGTGGCCATCATGGCTTGGCGGGGCACGCTTTCATGAGTGCGGGAGCCGATATGGGGGGTGACGATGGCCTTGGGGTGGTGCAGCAGCGGATGATCGGCTGGTGGCGGTTCCTCGTCCATGACATCGGTGGCGTAACCGGCGAGCTGGCCGGAGTCGAGGGCTTGGAGGACGGCGGTGGTGTCGACTAATTCGGCGCGGCTGGTATTGACGACGACGGCTCCTTTGGGCAGTAGGGCGAGGCGGTGGGCATTGACGAGGTGGCGGCTGGTGGCATCCAGTTTTGTATGCAGGCTGAGGATGTCGACAGCGGCGCAGAGTGAATCGACGGAGGAGTGGCGCGTCATGAGGTGGTGGGCGGCAAAGTCATCGGGCCAGTAATTTCCAAAGGCGTGGACCTCCATGTCAAAGGCTCGAGCGCGTTTGATCATTTCCTGACCGATGCGGCCGAGGCCGATGATGCCGATTTTTTTCTGCCACAGTTCATGGCCGGTGGGGCGCTGCCAGCGGCCGGCTCGGGTGGCATCGGTGGCGGCCAGCAAGTTCCGCATGGAGGCGAGCAGCAGACAGAAAGTATGTTCGGCCACGGTGGTGTGATTGACGCCCGGGGTGAAGAGGATGGGCAGGGCGAGCTGTTGCGCGGCGGACTGATCGATTTTGTCCAAGCCGATGCCGTATTTGCTAATGACTTGCAGGCGCGGGAGGGATTTTTCCATGACGGCGCGGCTGATGGCATCATCGCCGCAGAGGAAGCCGTCGAAAGTGCCGGCTAGTTCGAGCATCCGGGATTCGGACAGCGGGCCGCGTTCCCGGACGATCTCGAATCCTTGGGATTCCAGAAGGGCGTGGTGGGGGCCGGGGGTGTCTTGATAGGATGTGGTGGTGAGGAGAATGCGCATGGGCATGGATGGCTGCGGATGAAGAGGTGATGGGGGGCGGCGGGTGGAGACGACAGTATAAAGAAAATCTCTGGTGGGACAATCGGCTGCTGGAGCTGGGGGTCATGCCGCGAAAATCGCGGGAAATAGAGTATAAAAATGGCGCTGAATGGGTTTGGAGTGGCCGGCCGACGTGGGCGTCGGCGCCCCCGTTGGGGATTGAGGGTCCCTCCCGCATAAAATCAGTGTCTCTGGGGTCGCTTCTGTGGTTGGGTGAGCGGATGACGACGGATACTGAGAGTGTTGATGAGCGAGATCTGGGGCTGCAGCCACTGGATGCGCTGATGGTGGCGCGCGGGGTGGACAATCATGCGCTGGTTGCGGCGAGTCCGACCCAGTTGACGCA
>JALRGB010000115.1 GCA_023253575.1 Verrucomicrobiales bacterium | reverse complement strand
GGCCATTCACTTCGATCGGGCCCCACAACCCTTTGAGGATGATCTTAATGAGTCGTTCGTCATCCTCATTGACCCACTGACTGTCACTCAATGGAGGATAAATGGAAGGCAACCCTTGGCCATTGGGCTGATGGCAGGTCGCGCAATGCGCGTCGCGATGATAGACTTCCCGACCAAGATCGTACACCTTCTGCTCAGTCTCGGTCAGCGGACGGGTCGGACCATAGCTCATATTTTCTGCGGTGGGAACTCCGGCCGCAAACTGGTAAGATCCATTAAGAAAACTCGCGGCTCCCATGTTGAGGAAAAGCGCGGCGCCCCCCTGAGATCGCAGCTCTTCGATTTCTGATTTCAGAGTGTGTTCGAGGATTTGTCGGGTGACCGGCACCATCCAGCGATCGAGCGGCTGATTGAGCCCGGCGAGCACGATACGGGCACCTTCCCGCCCGCCAAGCCAGGAAGCGGCGACAATGGCTTCCAGTCGCACGCGAGCATGGGGGTCGGTGGCAGCCACCTTTTCCAGCAATCCATAGCTGCCGGGCACGTCGCGATGAGCGTATCGCAAGACATGCACCGCAGCTGCCCTCGCCTGATGCGCTGTCGCCTCGAGACAGGACCGGAGGATGTCCGCATCGACGCGGTTTTGCGACCACGTCACCCAGAGCGCTTCACAGAGCCACCGCTCATAATGAGGATTCTGCTTATCCATCGCGTGAACCCACGCTTTGACCGCCGGCAGGACGTCGTCGGCCGCCCGACCGCGCAATTCGCGGCGAGCCCGATATCGCGTCCGATACTCCGGCTCCTGCAAAGCCTCCAATAACGCCGGAAGAGCCGCCCCCGCAATGACCGGTGGCTTGACCAACGGCCGAGAAGGATACGTCACCCGAAAAATCCGTCCATGCTCTCGATCCCGCTGCGGATCGCGCGCATTGTGCTGCATGTGCCCAATTAATGCATTATGCCAGTCAACAATGTAAAGCGACCCGTCAGGAGCAAACTCGCAATCAACCGGCCGGAAATTGGGATCGCTGGACGATAGTAAATCCCCCGCCTGCCGACCCGTAAAACCAGCCCCCTCCTCAGCAATGTCCCACATGCTCGTCCCAAGAAAACCAATGGAATTATTCAGAATAAATCGCCCCTGATACTCGTCCGGAAAATGGCGGCTCGAGATGAACTCACTGCCAGACGTAGGACGCGCCCGCTGCGGCGCAAACTCCTCAACTTTATCAATCTCAATTCCATAAGGCATTTTCGCCGAAAGCGGAAGCCCCCACCAGTTGTTCCCACCCGAGGCGTCAGAAATATAACACTGATCCCACTCGTCGAAGGCAATACCCCAAGGGTTGTTGTAATCACTCTGACTATACCGCTCCAATCGTGCCTTCTTCGGGTCATACCGCCAAACCCCACCATCATTGACCCGCTCCGGCCCGTATGGCGTCTCCACCTGCGAATGCAAAAACCTTCCTTCACAAAAATAAAATGCTCCACTCGCATCCGCTGCATACGCCGAAATAGCATGATGCGTGTCATGCGTGTCAAACCCGCCCATCAAAACTTCCATGCGGTCAGCACGATCATCACGGTCATCGTCCACCAACAAACACAAGTTCGGCTCCTGAGAGACATACACCCCCTCGGGCGCAATCTCAAAACCAATCGGAAGATGCAGTTTGTCAGCAAATACAATCTCCTTGTCCGCCCGTCCGTCCTCATTCGTATCCTCGTAAATCAACAATTTGTCGTCCGGCTTCGGATCGCCCGGCCGCCAGTGAGGATACGTCGGAGAAACCGCCACCCACAGCCGCCCCCGATTGTCGAAACTCATCTGCACTGGATTCCGCATGTTCGGGAATTCAGCTTCAGACGCGAATAATTCGATCTTGAAGCCCGGCTGCATCGTGAAGGAGGCCAGCGCTTTATCTCGATCAAGATATTCGATGGGACGGTTGAAATTCGTCGGAGGAGTGGACAATTTCCGCGTGCCCGAGTCATCGATAACCGGAGCCGCTGACTCATTCTTTGCCAGCGCGTGAATCTGCTGGTCCCGCAGCGCGGTCATTTCCCGCAACTTAGCAATTTCATCAGGATAGTTCTGCGGACCGAATGGCTCATACCGCTGACCATACGCATGAACACCATTGAGAATGTTGTAGTCGTTGAACCAGCACCAGTTTTTCTCCACTACTCTGTCGTGCAACTGTTTGGGATCCACTTTGGCGGCGCGACTGGCCGGCCCATACAGACCGTCCGCCAGCAAGGTGGCCAGCGCCCGATAACCAGCGTCATTCAAAGCAAATCCATTGATGGTTTGCGCAGCTTCCTGCTCGTCATACAGCTTCTTGGTCGGATTAAAAACATCAATGAACGTGAGCTGATGACGATCCGCCACTCGCCGCACAGCCTCCGTATACAGCGCCAAACTGGCATTTTCCTTCCGGCCGTCCGGCAAATCGCGGGTCGCCGAAAGATCTTCAAAAGCAGCCGGCGAAACCAAAACCAGCCGCGGGGCCGCCTTGCCATTGTACTGACGAGACAGCGTGTGCTCGACAAATGCCGTCATCTCAGCCTCAAAGTTGGCCACGCCCGCCGGACCAGCGAACGATTCATTGTACCCATACAACGCGAGAATCGTGTCGGCCTTTAATAATGTCAGCCATTCGTCAGGCGTCGGGAAAAATCCAATACCATGATGACTGGTCAGCTCCGGATGAAATCGCTCCGCCCCAGGAAACGCCCACTGCGACGCACGCGCAGGATGCGGACGAAAACCCGCCGTGTCCGCCTGCCTCCCCATATTCCGGATAATCACATCCTTTTCCGGAAATCGCAGGTAAAGCTCGGTTTCGAAATGATCGAAAGAAAACATCCTCTCAGCCAGACCATTCCCAAGGAGCACAATGCGCTCGCCCGAAGCCGGCGCAACCGGCGGCAATACCGCGCCCAGCGCCGAAACAACGGCCGCCCCGAGAAAGCACAGATAGAAAAATGGCAATTTCATGAGGCGCCTAACCTGCGACGAAGCCGGAACGGCGCAAGTACGAGTCACACCTCACCACACTACACCAGCCACACCCCACCAAACCAGCTTCCGGAGCCAACCTCCGGAGCCGGTCTGCCGGGCGACCGCTCGACCGCCCGCTCCACCGCGGGACTTAAGCCGCGTCCCACGTCTCGCGAATCAAACGATAACCTTCGGTATACACCTGTTCGGTGGAAGGAAAGAAATCGCGCCAGACGCGCGTGGCCGCCGCCAAATCGGGCAAGGAGCCACCGAAAGCCTCGATGGTCAGCCATTTGTCGTAACCAATCGCCTTGAGCTTCCGAATGGTTTCGCGGCAGGGAGCATGCCCACGGCCCGGGGTTCCGCGATCGTTCTCGGAAATATGGATGTGGTTGAGTTTGCCAGTGGCAAATACGGTATCGATCGCCGCCATCGGATCTTTCTCTTCGATGTTGGCATGAAAGGTATCATACATGGTACCAAATGCCGGATGATCGACCCGCTGCACATAGGATGCAGCCTGTTCCATGGTGTTGAGCAAATGGGATTCAAAGCGATTGAGCGCCTCGATCCCGCACCGGATACCGGCAGCTTCAGCCATGGGAGCAATAGCGCGGTGCACTTCGGCGGCGTGTTCCAGCTCGATTTCTGATGGATATTTGCCAGTGAACTGACCGAGCACCTGATAATACGGACCGCACAAGGTTTGTACGCCCGCTTCCTGCGCACACTCGATGATTTTTTTCAAGTGATCGATGGCACCCTGGCGATTGGCGGCCACCGGAGAGATGGCATTGTGGGCTTCGTCGGGCAGCACGGTGACGGCGGTACATTCCAGTCCGTTATTTTTCAATTCCGCGCCGACGCGGCGGTAATGAGTTGCGTCACTTCCGTCAAAAATAGGAATTTCCACGCCATCGTAACCGACAGCCTTTAATTTCGCGAACAATGGGTAAAGGTCCTCGGTCACATGACCGGTCCACAACAGGAGATTGAAGCCAATTTTCATAGGGAAGCGCGATCCTAGCCCGGGGATGAGCCTTGGCAATACCGCACTGAATAACGGAAATTTCCTCCGCCCCACAGATGATCATTGCGTTCAGACCGATCTGCAATGCCTTGCCCCATGCGATCGCTGCTCACCACTATCCCGTTAATCATCATGACCGGAGCCAGCCCCAGCCACGCCCAAGGCACCAAAACCGATTACGAACGGGCCGCCCAATTGCCCGCATCCACCGCCGGCCGGGTCTTCCGCGATCGAGTGCAGCCACACTGGCACCCTCAAGGCGAATCATTCTGGTATCAGCTAGACTCTCCCGAAGGAACCAAAGAAATCTGGGAAATCACCACCGCCACCGGTGCCAAAAAATCACTGGACTCAGCCCCCACCTCCACACCCACCACCAACCCAAAAAATGAGCCGCACCCCAGCCGCCCCGAAGGCGCCGCCACCACCCTGAACATCGAAAACCACCGCTCAGAACCCGTCCAAGTCTATTGGATCAACCCGGATGGACAATGGCACAACCAAGGAGGAATCCGTCCAGGCGCCTCCCATACCCAGCCAACCCGCGCCGGACACGTCTTCATCGTCATCGGGCCAGCCGGCGAAAAAATCGCCACCATCGAAGCCGAGACCGCCGCCACAACGCTGGTTCTCAATGCCTTCAGCCAACCACCGCAGGCCGGAGAAGCCACGCCCGCGGACAACTCCACAACCGCGCCCGCGCCCGCACCACGCCCGTTCTCCGCCCGCATTGATGGCCATGCGCTCGTCATCACCCCGCAGGCCGGCGGAGCACCACTCGCGCCCGGAGCCGATGGCACGGCCGAAAACGCTTA
>JALRGB010000088.1 GCA_023253575.1 Verrucomicrobiales bacterium | reverse complement strand
GGCGAGCCCCCGGAGGCTCCTGACACCTAGACGGGCGGCAGGGCCTCCATCGCCTTGAGAGAGGCGCATACCCACGCCGGATAAGGCCGTACCCACCCAAATCGGACATCCGCCGAGCCATTTACGGGCCTCAGGCGGCTGATTTTCCGCAAGGTGGCCTGCGACAGTGATCTGGGCTCCCGGGGGCCTCAGCGGCCGTCCACGGCGTCGTCGCGGGGTCTCCATGGGCACACCGTGACATGGTCCGTGGCCATCTGTCCAGGTCGGGCAACCGCGAAAACCCTTTAAAAATACGGCTTTTTTGCTCTGTGTGTCAATTTCGGCGGGCGCTGTAAACCCCGACTCCCCCGCCCATTTTCGGGATCCGATAACCGATATTATGTCCGATAATCGGACGTAGCCCAGCCCCCGAGAAGCGGCGGCCTGTCTGCCTGAGCGGTCGATGAGACGTAGGCGCTCGGCATCGGGCAGTGGTGCATGCTTGGCACCCCACCCCCTGGGCAATAGCAATGCCGCAGCAATAGATGGCCCAGAACCCAACGACCTGGCCGTGCGCGGGTCCCGTGAGTGACTTCCACGCCCGCTAATGCGCCGCGTCTGGCCACACGCGTGTGGTCGCGTAGGAACCATCCGACAACCGCTAGCCGTAGCCCTCCCCTGCACGGCCAGCGGCCCCCTTGCGGCGAGCGACGTTTACCGGGTACCGAATTCCTCGGATAGGCGGATCGGTGATTGGACGGTGATGCGTCCCACCTTGCCTATGAGCTGTACACCGAGGCGGTAGTTCGACTTACACGCTGTTGAAACGCCACAAACTCGCTTCGAGAACTTCAGGGTGCCGCCGATTGCCTGTGCCGGAATTCGCCCGCCGCCAACTCCTTCGTATGGGTTGCCGGTGCGGTCCTCCGGATAGTAGAGCCAGAGCTGATACCGCAGGCCCCGCACTGATCTCGGGATCTGAGGCACATCAAAACTGGCGTCTACGGTGCCGCCGCTGAAGGACTCAACTGTCACGGCCGCGGGCGATTGGAGCGCAAAAATCCCTGACGGCTGAGAGGCCCCCCGCTGCGCTGGAGTCTGAGCAGTCGCCGTGGCAGATCCAGCTGCCACGCCACCGGCCAAGAGCGCGAGGCCTGCTGCCCATACCGCGCCCGTTCTGACGATTCTCATGGTTACCATCCTCTCTTCTTTCTAATGGCCTGGCCTACTGCGATCACAGCGACCACGGCAACGAATCCAGCGGCCCATGGGACTAGCGCAATCGATGCCCCGACGGCCGCGGTGCCTGCGGCGCCAGCCCCGATGACTCCCCAGGGGACGGACTTACGGGCCGCGAGGGCGGGGCAGGTGTGCCCCACCCTCGCAACGAACTGACCGCAGCGGCGGCAGTTGGCCATCACTTGCACCCCACCGCGCCGCCATTACTCGGGAATCGGCTCCAGACGCCGTTTTTGCCGTCCGCGAAAACACCCAAGCTCTCAGTGAAGTAAGCCACCGGCTGGCAGGGAGCGGTCGCGGCTAGGGCGCCACTGCTGTTCGGCATGATCTGCTTCTGCTCGCTCTTGACCGCCGTCATCCATGGGAACGCCCCGTAGGACATGTGCCACAGGTTGGCCCAGACAGTCTTGATGTGACCGCCGCAGTTCCTCCACGAGGTCAGTGCTGAGGCATTGCCTCGAGCGAACCGTAGGGACGCCGTGACTGAGACAGTGCCGCATGACACAACCCGTGAAGCTGGGTCAGCAATGACCGGGAATACGGTGTCGGCGGTGGGGGTCACGACCTGAGTAAGAAGGCCGTCGCTCAGCTCGAACCGCGTCTCCACTGGCTGCCCGGTCGCATCAGCCGCCCAGGGAGTATCGATCTGAGCGAGGAGCGTTCGGGTGACAGAGGTCGCCCCTTCCTGAACGTACCAAACGTCAACTCCGCCCTCCTCGGAAAGGACGGCTTCAGCCCCGGTGGGTAGTTCGAGGGAGTAGTCGACCGCCGTGTCGGCGTCGCTACTCTTGAGGACGCTGATCATTCTTGCTCCGTCCTCGATGGGTTGGGTCACGACCGTGACGTCCTCGCTGATGTCGGTGACGGCCTGACCGTCAACGATTTCGCCCTCTTGTACGCCGGCCTCGGCGATGGGCGCGATTGCCATTTCAAGCCCCTTGGGCAGCGCGAATTCGGTGCCCACTGAGGCGTCGCTTGAAATCGTGACGTCCCCACCTTCGACCAGTAGCTCATCCCCAATTTGGGTGGCGGCGACCAGGTCCACCTGCTCCGTTGCGGGGATCAAGTCCTCAACGAGAGCAGTGATGTCGGTAACTTCCGGCGGCACCTCAAGATCAGCGTTGGCGACCGGCGTGAGGCCAGTCAGGAGCGCAGTGGAAACCGCGAAACTTGCGATGATTGCCGCGGTTTTCCGGCGGCCTGGAATTCGATTCATGGTTGTCCCTCTCTGGGGGTTTCGGGGGGTCGCGTTGTTGCGACCCGAGAGGGGGACTAACCGCGTCGTTTTTCCATGGCGCTGATCGCCAGTTGGTGGCGTCCGAAACTCACGGTGTTGGGCAGTCGCGCTGCCCCGGCTCTCTCCTCCGGGGTGTGGTGCGCACCAAAGAAGAAGGGCCCACGCCACTCGGAGTGGCGTGGGCCCGTCTTCTTCCCGTCCCGTGGTGGGGGGTGTTTCATGCGCGTTCAGCCTCACGTGTCCCGGGATCTCCCCGGGCACCATGCCCCCCGGCGCGCCTAGGCGGCGGCCTGCTTGCGGCGCTTGGCTAGCCGCAGCATCCAGTCCCCGCCGCGGGCGTC
>JALRGB010000808.1 GCA_023253575.1 Verrucomicrobiales bacterium | reverse complement strand
TTGTCGCCCATGGCGAAATACCCTTCGCGGGGTGGTCCAGGGACGCCCCATGGCGGGCTTTGCAGGCGCGGGCCGAAGAGCGAATAACCGTGGTATCCGTACTGGTGGTCGGGTGCTTTATTTTCGGAGACGCGGCGGATGTATTTCTCCGTGGCTGGGGCGCCATTGACCCAGAGCGGGCCGCCGTCGTCCTTGACGGAGAGGCTGTCCCCCGGGATGCCCGTCAGGCGTTTGATGTAATGCTGAGACCCTTCCTCAGGAGTCAGGCCCGCCTGAATGTCGCGGATGTTGCGGGTGTTGAAAACAAATACCTCGCCGCGCCGCGGTTGGCGAAAATGATAGCTCATTTTGTCGACTAGCACCATGTCCCCTGAATCCACCGTGCCGGCAGCGAGGACCTGACCTTTGGTCACCGGGATCGGGCGGGGAATGATCACTTCCCCGGTTTTGGCATTGGCGATGGCCAGGTCCCGTCCCACCTGCTCGCGAGCCAGCCAGAGGCCGCTGTTGCGCGAGTCAATGGCGGCTCCCGCCCCCTCGGGCTGCCCAATCAGCTGAAGCGATGGCGCCCACACGAGGGAAGTGTGGCTCTCGCCGTTGGTGTCGACAAAATGTAGCCGAGTCAGGGTCACAAAGAGCCGCAGTTGACGCAGCACATTGGGGTCGATTTTGACCAGATGCCCGTCGCACGGGGCCACGGCCCGCACGTAATTGCGGCCCCGGGTGACCATTTCCCACCCTTGTTGCAGCGGATTGGCCTTGGGGGCGTTGGCGTCTGCGCGGGTGGCGATGATGCCGTTCAGGGTCGGCTGCATCGAGCCGGTGGGGATCTTAAAAGGCTGGAGGAAATAAGCGCGAATACCGAAGACGATGACGGCGCAGACCACGAGGGACTCGACCCAGTCGCGGGTGCCGGCGTCGGGCGAGGCAGGCACAGCGCGGTCGCACACGATGGTCAAAGATTCTTCCAATTCTTTGAGACGGACCGCATTACGGGCGGAAAGAGCCAGCTTCAGTTCGTCCCGCAGGCTTTCGATTTCGGCCAGCTGTGCGGGCTTGAGGATGTCCCGTTTGTAGTGGATGAATTTATTCACTCCCTCGAGCAACAGTTTCCCGTGCTTGACGTATTTCGGGGTGAAGAGGCTCCAGCCACTCGCCGCGGTGGCAGCGGTGGTGGCGGGCGGGGTGGGGGTGGAGTCGGGCGTGGACAAAGCAGGAAAAAGTGGGCGGGAGGAATGAACGGTGCAAGTGGCATTCCCCGCGTTTTGATGTATGCCCAAACATGACGATTCTCATTGCCGGTTGTGGTTATCTTGGAAAAGCGGTGGCGCGACAGCTGCTGGCTGGCGGGCACCGGGTGGTGGGCCTGACCCGCAGCGAGGACACGGCGGCCGCGCTGACGGCGGAAGGGATCGAGGGTTATGCGGGTGACATCGCGGAGCCCGGATTTGCCCGCTCGCTGCCGTCCGCCGCGGTGGTGCTGCACTGTGCGTCTTCCGGTCGGGGTGGTGGGCCCAGCCAGTACCGCCGGGTTTATGTCGATGGCTTGCGTGCCCTCGTGGAGGCTCATCCCGAGGCGCATTGTATTTTTACCAGCAGCAGCAGCGTGTACGGTCAGATTGATGGATCGTGGGTCACTGAGGAAAGTGTGGCTGAGCCTGACCGCGAGACGGGGCGTCTGCTGTTGCAAGCGGAAGGGGTGGCGCTGGCGGCCGGGGGCACGGTCATGCGGCTGGCCGGTATTTACGGGCCTGGCCGCTCGGTATTGCTGAAAAACTTCCTGATGGGAGAAGCGCAAATCGACTTAAGAGTCGAGCCTCCAGCTACGCCTGACGGGAGGTGGATTAACCAGATTCACCGCCGCGATGCGGCCGCAGCGCTCGTCTGGATGATGGACGCCCGTTTACCGGGAGTTTTTAATGTCGCAGATCACACACCGGTCACGCAGCGCATGGTTTATACCGAACTCGCCCGCCGCTTCGGCCGCCCCTTGCCTCCGGAACGCGCTCCCGCCCTCGATCGCAAACGAGGCTGGACCCACAAACGGGTTGGTTCGCAGAAACTCACGGCTGCCGGCTGGATGCCGCAATTTCCCTCGTGGTTTGATGCGCTCGACCACGACCCCGGCCTCGTGCCATCCATTATGGCTCAGATTCACACCGAAGCGGCTGAAGCGCCGCCTGAGCCAGACCGGTCGGCTGGCGGGTCATAGCGCGCGCCTTAAGAGAACCTGACAGCCATCGCCCGGGGGGGTGGGTGCCGGGCGCCATCCGCCCGGCTGTGGGCGTGCTCCGCCTGTAGGATTCAGGCCCGGTTCCGTTCGTCCACCTGACTGTTCAGAGTGCAGAAGTCGTAGATCCATCCGACTCCAAACAACCCGGCGGTCAGCATCCAGAGAATGCCGGTCCAGATTTTACCGAGATAAAGCCGGTGGATGCCGAGGAGTCCGAGGAACGTCTGGAGCAGCCAAGCGACTGAATAGTCGTAGCGGCCGGCGGTAAAACGAAGGTCGGCGCGACGGTCCATGCCTGGGATGAGAAACAAGTCGATCAGCCAGCCGATGCCGGCCAGACCGAGGGTTAGAAACCAGAGGACGCCGGTGATTGGTTTTCCGTAATAGAAGCGGTGGGCTCCGGTGAACCCAAAGATCCACAGCAGGTAACCGATGGTTTTGCTGTGGGTGTCCGGCTGGAATTGACTCATGGTGCTTATTGATCTCTGGGGTTGGCGGGTGCGCCAGAGAAATCGTTCGGGGAGAAGCAGGAAAGGAAATGGGGGTTAGAGAAAAAGTGGTCAGTGTGCAAATCGTGACACACTTGTCTACGCTTCTTGTCTGCCGCGATGGCACCCAGCCTCGCATTGAATTTCCCAGCGCTTTTTACCACGTGATGGCGCGTGGTAACCGGCGTGAGTCCATTTTCCATGACGACGACGGCCGCCGGTTTTTCCTCTCCACCCTGTCCGAGGCCTGGGCGATGACCGGCTGGCGGGTTCATACTTGGGTGCTGATGGGCAATCACCATTACCTTTTCTTCGAAACTGCCGAGCCTAACCGGGTTGCCGGAATGAGCTGGTGGCCGAAAACCTCGCGATGCGTAGGGGGGCAAATGTGAGCCTGTAACTGCGCCGGTTCGATGGAGCGCAAGCCAATGCCAAGCAGTCTTCTGAGATGAGGGGGTTCCTCAAGATGGCTTGGGAAGCGGAAGGCGGAAAGGGTGATTTTGTTATGATTTGCACACTGACCCCAGTTTTATTACCCCAGTTTTCCGCAGGATGTGTGATTCAGATTTGCCGAATCCTGGATGTGAGGCAGGCTGGGCGGATGATAAAAGGGGAAATTGGACATGGACCAGCGGTGGCGCTGGTGGTTGCCAATATGATTGGCACCGGAGTGTTCACTTCTCTGGGTTATCAGTTGGAAGCGCTGCCTTCGGCGTTTCCGATCTTGGTGTTGTGGGCGGTGGGTGGGCTGCTGTCGTTCTGCGGGGCGCTCTGTTATGCGGAGTTGGTGTCGATCTGGCCGCGCTCGGGCGGGGAGTATCACCTGCTGCGGGAGGCGTACCATCCGCTGGCGGGTTTCATGGCCGGGTGGGTGTCGCTGGTGGCGGGCTTTGCGGCGCCGATCTCACTGGCGTCGATGGCGTTTGGTCGCTACATGGCGAAGCTTGGGGTGCCGGTGGAGCCGATGGTGCTGGCGGCGGGGGCGGTGGTGCTGGTGACGGTCATCATGCTGGGTTCGACCTCAGCGGTGGGGCGCTTTTTGGGTGCATTGACGGTGCTGAAGGTGTCGCTGATCCTGGCGTTTATGGCCGGGGCGCTGGTGCCTGCGGCGACGGTGGCGACGGTGGTGCCAGTGTCGCTACTACCCAAGCCGGGGGACTGGGATTTGATGATCAGCGGGGGTTTTGCGACTTCGCTGGTGTATGTGATGTATGCTTACACGGGCTGGAATGGCGCGGCCTATGTGGCGGGAGATCTGAGAGATCCGCAGCGCTCGGTGCCGCTGGCTTTGCTGGGCGGAACGGTTTTGGTGATGCTGCTTTACATAGGGTTGAACGTGGCCTTTCTGGTCAAAGCGCCTTGGGAGTCGCTGCGCAGTGAGCCGGAGGTGGCGCTGGTGGCGGCGAAAGCGATCTTTGGTGAGCGGGGTGGGGCCTGGATGGGTGGGTTGATTGCGTTTGGCCTACTGTCGATGCTGACGGGGCTGACTTGGGCGGGGTCGCGGGTGCATCAACGGCTGGGACAGGATTTGGTGCGGCTGTCATTTTTGGCTCGGGTGAACAAGCATGGGGCTCCGGTGGGCGCGGTTCTGTTGCAAGGGGGGCTAGCGTTGCTGCTGCTTCTTTCAGGCACGTTTGATGCGGTGCTCAATTATGTGGAGGCGCTGCTGCTAGTATCATCGCTTTTGGCGGTGTTGGCGGTGATTTGGCTGAGGGTGCGGCGCCCCGATCTAGTGCGGCCCTTCAAGGTGCCGCTGTATCCGCTGCCGCCGCTGTTGTTTGCGGGGGCTACGGGTTACATGATGTGGTTCTTGGTGGGGCAGCGGCCACAGGAGTTGATGTGGGGCGGAGTGACGCTGCTAGTGGGTGGGGTGCTTTATGCTGGACTCCGGGGTTGGCAAGAGTCGGTCTCAAGGAGGCGCTAAGTGAGGCGCTTCATCTCGAAGAGGTTAAGCCCCTTAGCAACCGCGTGTAGCTGGTGCGGTTTGACCACGGAGTGTGGTTGGAATGAAGCAGCGGCTGTATGGAGACGCAGGAAGGGTGGGAGAGTTGGCATGGTCGCACCCGGCCGGGATCAGCCTAGGTGGGTGGAACCCGAGTTCAGACTGTCGGAGGTTTCCAGTTTTCCGGGAGGAGGGTATGGATCTGGTCTTCAGCAGTGTTAACACCCAATGCTGTATACACTTCGTAGCCGTCGGTTTGCAGACGACCCTTAAAATCGCTTAGAAAGTGGCTGGGGCCAGCCCGGCTGCGACTGACAAGACAATTGCAGATACCCACTTTTTTGGGTCTTCTGCAATTAGCGTGGTTGAACATCTCGGTCTCCGAGGAAGAAGAGTATGCGAGTCCTGAAGGAATCAAAGCGATGAAAGCCGCG
>JALRGB010000769.1 GCA_023253575.1 Verrucomicrobiales bacterium | reverse complement strand
TGGTTTGAGTATGCTCGGGAGATACTTCGTTTGACGGGAAGTACGGTTGAGCCTCAGCCTATTACGATGCGAGATTTGCCTGGGTTGCAGGCGGCGCGGCCTGACAATTCGGCCTTGGACCCGGCCTTGTTTGAGACGCTTTCCGGGCTGCGCTGCCGTCCGTGGCAGGATGCCTTGGCGGCGCATCTTTCCGCTAAAGGGGTCGCCTCGTGAGCCTGTTTTTGATGTTTCGTTCGCGACCAGGTGTTTAATCGCTCTTTATTTTATGACAAATGATTCCATCGCAGTAATTGGCCTAGGTTATGTAGGCCTCCCCTTATGTCTTCAGTTTGCCCGATCTGGGGTGACGGTATTGGGTGTGGACATTGATCCTTTGAAGGTTGAGGCCTTGAGCAGCGGGCGCAGTTATATCAAGCATATTGAATCCTCTGCGATTACGGAGATGACGGCGTCGGGCCGTCTGGAGGCGACTACTGATTTTCGTCGGATTTCGACGGTTGGAGCGGTGATTATCTGTGTGCCGACGCCATTGAACAAGAACCGAGAGCCGGACATTTCCTTCATTTTGGAGACGGGTCGAGCGCTGGCGCCGTATTTAGCGAAGGGCACGGTGGTGGTGTTGGAATCGACGACCTATCCTGGCACTACGGACGAAGATTTGCTGGCGGAGCTGGAGCAGGGGAGCGGGCTGAAAGCCGGTGTGGATTTTCATCTGGCGTTTTCGCCGGAGCGCGAGGATCCGGGCAATGACTTGAGCAAGGTAAAAGTCGTTCCGAAGGTGATTGGCGGTTTGACGCCGGCCTGTCTAGCGAAGGCGCAGGCGGTGTACAGCCGGGCCATTGATACGCTGGTGCCGGTTTCCTCATGCCGCGTGGCGGAAGCCACCAAGTTGCTAGAGAACATTTTCCGCAGTGTGAATATCGCGCTCGTCAACGAGTTGAAGGTTGTGTACGAGGCGATGGGAATCGACGTCTGGGAAGTGATCAATGCGGCCAAGACCAAACCTTTCGGGTTTATGGCTTTTTATCCTGGACCGGGGCTGGGGGGGCACTGTATTCCTATTGATCCGTTTTATCTCACGTGGAAGGCGCGCGAATTTGGACAAAACACGCGGTTCATCGAGCTGGCGGGGGAGATAAATACCCGAATGCCTGAGCATGTCGTGCATCGGGTGGCGGACGCGCTCAATAATCATGGCAAGGCAGTCAAAGGCAGCCGGATTTTGATTTTGGGACTAGCTTACAAACCGAATGTTGATGATGAGCGCGAGTCACCGAGCTATTTGTTGATGGATCTTTTGAATGATCGTGGGGCTGAACTGGAATATCATGACCCGTATGTGCCGGTGATTCGTCCAACCCGGGAGCACCCGCAGTATGCGGGTATTGTTTCGGTACCGTGGAATCAGGAGACGGTTTCCAGTTTTGACGTGGTCTTAATTTCGACCAATCATGCGTGTGTGAATTACGACGAGCTGGCGGCGTGGGCTCCCTGTATTGTCGATACGCGCAACGCCATGGCTTCGGTGCCTACGGCGGCCGGGCAGGTGATGAAAGCGTGACTTGGCGTCCTAGATTTCGCACGGCGGGCGGTTGGCCCGGAAGCTTTGACCGGGCATTGATTCCGGGTGCTGGTGGTCCAGGCAGTTGTCTTATTTCTTGTCTTGCCGGGAGTCGTTCTGGCGTAGGGTGCTGTTTATGAATGAATCAGACGTCATTTTAGTGACTGGGGGAGCTGGGTTTATTGGTTCTCACGCGTGCAAGGCGCTGGCGGCGGCTGGTTTCCGGCCGGTGGTATTTGACAACTTGAGCATGGGTCATCGTCATGCGGTGAAGTGGGGGCCGCTGGTGGTAGGTGACGTGGGTGATGCGGAGGCATTGCGTCGGGTATTCGGCGACTATTCGATTGCTGGGGTGCTGCATTTTGCGGCGAGCGCGTATGTGGGCGAGTCGGTTGGTGTTCCGCTGCGGTATTACCGCAACAATGTGGCGACGACGATGACGCTTTTGGAGGTCATGGTTGAGGCTGGGGTGCCGCCACTCGTTTTTTCCAGTTCGTGTGCCACGTATGGGACGCCCACGGAAGTTCCAATTCCTGTCAGCCATGAGCAGCGTCCGATCAATCCTTACGGGTGGACCAAGTTGATGGGAGAGCAGATGATCCGTGATGCGGGCCATGCGCATGGTTTGCGCAGCGTGATTCTCCGGTATTTTAATGCGGCTGGGGCCGATCCGGATGGCGATTTGTGTGAAGAACACGATCCCGAGACGCATTTGATTCCGCTGGCGATCGATGCGGCGCTGGGGAGGCGGCCGCCATTGCGGATTTTTGGCACGGATTACCCTACGCCAGACGGCACGTGTATTCGTGATTATATTCACGTCAGCGATTTGGCCGATGCTCATGTGGCGGCTTTGCGCGAGTTGCTGGGTGGAGGCGCCAGCCGCATTCGAAACCTTGGTACTGGGCGTGGCCACAGTGTTCGCGAAGTGGTTGAAGCGGTGGGCCGGGCTGCTGGCATGCCGGTTCCGACCGAGATTCATCCTCGGCGGGCGGGCGATCCTGCGGAGTTGGCGGCTGTTTCCGATTCCGGCACCCCCTCCGGATTTCGGTTTCCTGATTTACAGGGGATTGTGGATACCGCGGTGCGGAGCCGGGGTGGAAAGGGATAGTCTATGGCTGGCGTGTTGAGAGCGATGGGGGTGGTTTCTAGGCGTGAGCGCTGGGGGTTGACGTGGCGTGGCTGGTTGTTACTGGCGGCGGTGGCGGCGCTGAGTGCGGCGCTGGTGGTGTCGCGTATTCATGATTTTCTGGCGGTGACGTCGGTGGTGGACAGTCCGGTGGTGGTGGTGGAAGGATGGGTTCCTCCGGCGATCTTGCGGGATGTGGCCAGTCGTTATGTGGGAAAGCCTGGGATGATATTGTACTGCACTGGTGGACCGTCGGATGAGGCGTTTGATTCGTCGCTGGCTGAAGACACCTGTGCGGCTGAGGCGGCCCGCATTTTGCGCGGTTACGGCATTCCAGATGAGCGGTTGGTGGTGGTGCCGACTTTTGAGTCGCAGCGGGACCGGACGTATGCCAGCGCGGTGGCGCTTCGCGATTGGTTTCGGGATCAAAAGCGAGTAGTGGCGGCGCTGAATGTGGTGACTGAGGGGCCGCATAGTCGGCGTTCTAGGCTGATGTTTGAAGAGGCGTTTGGTCCGCAGGTGGCGGTGGGCATTGTGGCGATTCCGGATCCGGATTATGAATCAGCCCGCTGGTGGAAATACAGCGAAGGAGTGAAGGCGGTCATCAGTGAGGCCGCGGCGTATGTATATGCACGCCTGCTTTTTGAGCCTGTCGATGATCCGGCGGTCGGTGGTGCGGTCGTCACGGCGGATTAAGGACTAAAGCGTCAGCGGAGTAAACTCTGTGGTGCCGCTCCGGTGATGGTGCTGGTGTCAGAAATAATTTTCTATAACTGAATTGTTCATATGAGCTTAATGCCCTCCCCCCCTGCCTCCACGCCCCCTTCTTCGGCGCGTTCGAAATCATCGTTCTTGGCGCGTGTCAGTGCGGAGTGGCATGGCATGTCTGGTGGGCAGCGCACTCGTTTGATGTGGCTGCTGGGTTTTATCGGTTTGTTGACCGTTGTTTTTATCAAGCCCTTGGTGGCGTTGATGCAGTATTCCGCCGGGGTCGACATGCATTCGCATATTGTGCTTATCCCTGTGGTTTCGGTGTATTTGCTGGCCTTGCGTTATCGTTCGCTGGCCACGCAGTATAGCTCTTCGCCTGTCTGGGCTTTGGTGCCGCTGGCGCTGGGCGTACTGGCTCTTGGGGTGGTGTGGAAGTTGATTCCTCTGGCCGCCCCGCTGAGTTTAAATGATCAGCTAGCTTGTTATGCGATGGCGTATGTGGCCATGTTGATGGTGGCAGGTTTTGTTTTTTTAGGCCGTGGCTGGATGGCATCGGCAGCCTTTCCAGTCTTGTTTTTGCTGTTTATGGTTCCTTTGCCCGACGGGCTGGTCCATTGGATGGAAACCGGCTCGCAACTGGCCTCGGCCCAGGCGGCTGACTGGATGTTCAGTCTGACAGGTTTGCCGAATGTGCGGAGTGGCAATTTTTTCAGGCTACCCACTATTACGATTGAAGTTGCGGAGGAATGCAGCGGTATTCGTTCGAGCTGGATTCTTTTTATCACCAGTCTGGTGGCGGCGGAGATGTTTCTTCGGAGCTCTTGGAGGCGGTTGATTCTGGTGGCCCTGATCATTCCGCTGGGAGTGTTGCGCAACGGATTCAGAATTCTTGTCATCAGCTGGTTGTGTGTGGAGGTGGGGCCGCACATGATTCATAGTTTTATCCACCATCGGGGCGGGCCTATCTTTTTTGCTCTTTCGCTGGGTCCGTTATTTCTACTTTTGTGGCTTTTGCGTCGAGGTGAGCTTCGCAAGATGAATTGTAGCCAGTCGCCACCCTCTTCGGTGACGCGGGGCGAGAAACCTGCTATAAAGTCGCTTGCTTCGTAGTTTATTTCCGGTTTTTCTTAATTATCGGGCTATTACGTCCTTGCCATTCTGCTTTTTATCCCTTCCTCTACCGTCCCCACCATCACCGCATATGAAACGCATCAGTGACGATTTCACTCCGTCTGTTCCCTCCTCTGTTCCTCAATCTCAGCGGCGCACTGCATGGGCGGTGTGTCGTGGTTGGGCTGGTTCCAGTCTGCCGGCTTTCCTGCTTGCGGTCACGGCCTTATTTGTCGGCGCCTGTCAGTCGTATGAAGGACCTTCTTCTTCGCTGGATTTGGCGGTCTCGCGGGCGGCGGCTGGCAGTCCGGTGATTCTCCGTGAGGGTGATGCGATCAACGTCGTTTTTGCGGCGGCTCCTGAGTACAACAGCACGCAGAAAATTCGCACGGACGGTAAGATCTCTCTGGCCTTCTTGGGCGAGACGACAGCGTCGGGTAAAACACTGCCGCAGTTGCAGCAGGAAATTTCAGAACTTTACAAGCCTCAACTGCAGAACCCAACTGTCATGGTGACGCTGGTGACCAGCAGTGATGCGGTGATTCTGTCTGGAGAGCTCAATTCTCCGGGCCGCCGCGTTTTCGACAAACCCACCACGCTTTTGGAAGCGATTCTCGAGGCGGGCGGGTTCAGCGAGTTTGCTAACCCTTCCAAAGTACGCGTCATCCGCGTGGTCGGTGATGTGTATCAGACGGAAGTCGTCGACATGAAGGATGCGGTCAAAGGCCGTCCCGTTAAAGTCGTCTACGTCAAGGGCGGCGACATTATCCATGTCCCAGAGTGAGGTGATGGTGGGTTGGCTTGGCGATCAAGCCGGTCTTTCCTGTCCTCGTTCATTGACTGCAGCAACCAGCCTAGGGCCAACACCCTAGGCTTTTTTTGGCTTTTTTGGCTGCTTATGGGCAACTTGGGGAGGACGCTGGCCACCAAGCGGAGAATGCGGCGAGGGCGCGAGCGCGGTGGCTGAGTTCATTTTTGGTGGTCTCGGGCAGTTCGCCAAAGCTGGCGCAGGCTCCGTCTGGGATGAAGAGCGGATCGTATCCAAATCCGCCGGTACCGCGTTCCGTGGGGGCGATGTGTCCTTCGACGGATCCTTCGAATTCGGCGACGATGTTTCCGGCTTTGGCGAGAGCGAGGACGCAGCGAAACCGTGCGCGGCGGTCATGGCCGCGGGCATTGAGGAGGGCGAGCTCGGCTAGCAGTTTGGTGCGGTGTCCGGCATTGTCTCCGTGGCGGCCGCTGTAGCGTGCGGAATAAACACCCGGGGCTCCATCGAGGATGTCGACTTCCAATCCTGAGTCATCGGCCAGAACCCATGTGTCCGGGCCGGCCAGTATTGAGGCGGCAAGGGCCTTGATGGCGGCATTTTCGGAGAAAGTGGCGCCGGTCTCTTCTGGTTCGGGGGCGTCCGGCCAAGAAGTCAGGTCGGATACGGTGAATGCCGTCCCCAGGATGGCCCGCACTTCGGCGGTTTTGTGGGTGTTATGGGTGGCGAGGAGCAGCGGTGTCATAGTTTTCGCATAGCCCGGAGCTGGCGGGGTGGCCACCAGAAATTCCTTGGA
>JALRGB010000510.1 GCA_023253575.1 Verrucomicrobiales bacterium | reverse complement strand
CGTTGATTCAGTCGCTCGCTCGTTCCGGTCGCACGGTTGTTTACAGTTCACATCTTCTGGATGTGGTGGAGCGGGTGTGTGACCGGGTGATTGTGATTGACCGTGGCCGGCTGATTTTGGATGGGGTGCCTGGGGAGTTGGTGGCGGCGCATGGGGAGGCCACGTTGGAACGGCTTTTCACGCGACTAACGGGTGGTGCGGAAATGGCGGAAAAAGCGGCGTCTTTTGCGCGGACCTTTGCTTCATGAGGCGCGTGAATCGGCACGGGGGCGGGGAGGCGGCGGCGTCGAAGCGGGCGCTGCCGGTTGTGTGGGTATTGGCCGGGCTTTTTCTGCGGCTTTTTCTGCGGGGTCGGCCGCGATCGATGGCTGGAGCGACTGTTTCCGGGCTGATGCTGCGAGTGGCGGGAGTATTGGTTTTGTATTTGCTGATGGGGGTGATGGCATTGAGCACGTGGAAGCTGGGTATTTTTGAGCGGAGTACCACCTTGCATGCGTTCACCTTGATGATGGTGGGTATGATGATGGCGGGATCGAGCGGTGCTTTGCTTTTTAATGCGGAGGAGGCGGATATTTTGCTGCATCGTCCGGTCACGCCGCGGGCATTGCTGGTGGCCAAGGTGTGTGTGATGGTGGTGGCGGGGGTGGGGCTGGCGTTGGCGTTAAATGTGGTGGGGTTAGTGGTCGGGGTGTGGGGTCCGCACGGGAGCTGGCTTTTTGTGCCGGCGCATGTGTGTGCGATGGTGCTGGAGGTGGTGTTTGCGGCCAGTTTGGTCACGCTGGCCTACGGGTGGTGTTTACGGTGTTTTGGCCGCGAGCGGCTGGACAATTTTATGACGGTGGCGCAAGTGGTGGTGGCGGTGGGCGCGATGGCGGGCGGCCAGTTGGTACCACGGTTATTATTGAGGATGGATGGAGCGGACGTCGGGGAGGCGATGCGGTGGATGGTGGTCTTGCCTCCGGCTTGGTTTGGCGCCTTGACGGCGGTATTGACGGGTGGGTTGGTATCGGGGTTGACGATCGGGCTGGCGGCGTGGGGGGTGGTGGTGACTGGTTTAGTGGCTTGGTTGGCGGTCGGTCGGTTGTCGGCGGCCTATGGCGATGCCTTAACGGCCTTGAATGAGGCCGGGCCGGCGGCGGTGGGGGCGAGGTACGGTCGCCTAGCGGAGCGGGTGCTGGGCTGGCCATTGGTGAGCCGCTGGCTGGCGGATCCGGTGGAGCGCGCCGCCTTCAAGCTGACGGTGGCCGGACTGCTGCGCGCCCGGGATGTGAAATTGCGCATTTATCCGCAACTGGCCCAACTCTGTGCTTATCCGGTCATTTTTTTGGTGGTTTTGCCTGGAGGGAACCCTGGGCATGGAGAGACCTCGGGTTTTGGGATTGCTTTTGCTGGAGCCATGGCTTCGACAATGGTTTTTAACACGCTGGAGATGCTCCGGTTTTCTGATCATTGGCGGGGCGGAGAAATTTTCCGGGCGGCTCCACTATCCTCCCCGGCGCCGCTTTTTCATGGGGCCCGCAAGGCGGTTTTGCTGCTTCTTTGCGGTCCGGTGGCGCTTTTGCTGACGGGGGTGTTGCTGCTGTGGAAAGGGTGGTCGGGTGGTGCTTTGCTGCTCTTGCCGGGTTTCTGTGCCATGCCGTTTTTTTCACTTCTGCCTGGGCTCTGGCATACGGTTGTCCCGTTCGCAGAAGCTCCAGAGCAGGCCCGCAACATGAGCGCCGGTTGTTTGCGTATGGTGGTAGTCCTCGGGGCGGCTTTGGTCATCGCTGCCGCAACCTCATGGGCCGATGAACATGGGTGGCTCGGCCTACTTCTGATCGTAGAAATGGGGTTGGTCTTTGTTGCCTCGGGCGCGCTGCGGTTGGGAATCGACGGACGCCCGTGGCCCCGCGACGACGGATGAGGCGCGCATCAATAAATGGCGGGCCGGCATGGGCGAATCGGACATCCGGGGCCGATTTCCTCGCGTCCCAGTTCTCGTCGAAGCCGTTGTTGGGTGTGGCTGGATTTTGAGCTACGATCTGCGGATGTCCTCAGACCCTGTGCTCGACTCCTTTGGCTGGGATGCCCGGTGGTCGTCAGAATTTTCCGCGGTGGCGGCTCCTGGTTTGGAGCCGGCTCGCATTGTCGTCGAGCTTCGCCGGCATTTCTATGGGGTGCAGACGGCTTCTGGTGAAGTGCTGGGCTCGTTGACTGGTAAGTTTCACCATGCGGCGGATCGTGATCCGAAATCGTATCCGGCGGTGGGCGACTGGGTGGCGGTTCAATTGTCGGCCAACGGGCGGCGCGCGCAGATTCACGGGTTGCTGCCGCGGCGAACGCGGTTTTCGCGTCAGGCGGCTGGGTTGGCGCAGGTCGAGCAGATTGTGGCGGCCAACATTGACACGGTTTTTCTGGTGAGCGGGCTGGATGCCAACTATAATGCCAAGCGCATCCAGAGGTTTTTTGTGGCGGCTCGTGACAGTGGGGCGCAGCCGGTGATTATTCTTAATAAGTGTGATTTGTGCGAGCGACCGGAGGATGTGCGAGCTGAGATTCAGAGGCTGGTGCCGGGGGTGCCGGTGGTTGTGACTAGCACCTTTACGAGGAAAGGACTGAAGGCGCTGAACGACCAGTATGCGCTCCCGGGACGCACGCTCGCCTTTGTTGGATCGTCGGGTGCCGGCAAATCGACCCTCATCAACCGCCTACTTAAAGATGCAGAGGCGTTGCCGACCGCCGAAGTGCGGGCCAAGGACAGCCGCGGACGTCACACCACGACCCGCCGCGAATTGATGCAGACGCCGGGGGGGACGCTGGTGATCGATACTCCAGGGATGCGCGAATTTCAGCTGTGGGACGCGAAGGAAGCCGTAGAAGACGCGTATCCAGACATCATTGGACTGGCCGTGAAGTGCCGTTTTACAAGCTGTCAGCACAATCATGAGCCCGGCTGTGCCGTGCAGGAAGCGTTGGCTGGCGGTGGGTTGCCGGCATCGCGTTTTGAAAGTTATTGCAAACTAAAGGCGGAGCAGGCGGCCAAGGCGCCCCGGCTGCTCAAGCCTGGAGCCAGAGCCAGTGCCCCAGGATGGCGCACTAAATCAATCGGGGTGCAACCGTTCCGTCATCGTCAGTATCAAGATGATGATTGAGTGAACGTAAAAAAAGCGTGGTGTTTCGCGGGTGTTTACCCGGGGAGGTTTATCCGGAGACGTTTATTTGCGGCCGAATTTACGGGCTAATTCCTGATGGGAGAACTGAACAAGGGTGGGGCGGCCGAGCGGATCGCAGTAAGGCATGTCGCAGGCCAGCAGTCGGTGCAGGAGGGATGTGACTTCGGCGTCGCTACGAGTTGTGGTGCGGGGGGTGGCTCGTGCAGAAACGGTGGCGGCGAGGGAATCGAAGTCGAGGCGAGCGCGTGCGCCGCCTTCGCCGCCGCGGGCCAGCTCATGGAGTAATTCGGTGAGCCAAGCGGCCGGGTCGGCGGCCGGAGGGAGGTGGGCGGGCAGGGCCTCAACCTTGAGAGTGTTGGCCCCAAATTCCTCTAGTCCAAATCCCATTTGTTGCAGTAGAGGCAGGTGGTCGCGGACCAAGGCGGTCTCGTGTGGGGGTAGGGTGAGAATCAGTGGGACAAGCAGCGGCTGCGAGGCCGTGGGGGCAGCGAGAGACTGGGATTGGAGCGCTTCGTACAGGATGCGTTCATGAGCAGCGCGCAGATCCATCAGCACGAGGCCTTCCGCTCCCTCGAGGATGGCATACGTGCTAGCGAGTAACCCAAGGAGGCGAAAACGCGGGGCG
>JALRGB010000454.1 GCA_023253575.1 Verrucomicrobiales bacterium | reverse complement strand
GGGGGGCGGGTCTGGGCTTGAAGGGGTTTGTTTTTGGGGGGACGGTGGGTTGGTATGGAGTGTGAGGGATATCCGATGATGTTTTTTCCGGCTTTAAGTGAGCTGGGGGGCTGGTTGCGGCATGGATTGACGCTACGGGTTTCTGGGGTGGACGTGGCGGTTGACCGGGACGAGGCGGTGTCTCGATTGCATGGCGGCCATGTAGCGGCGGCTGGTGAGCTGGGGTTTTCTTCTGATCAGCTGGTGTGGGCGGAGCAGGTTCACGGTGTGGAGGTGGCGTGGGTGGACGGTGGGGGTGGTGCGGGTGGGGCGGGTGGTGCGGGTGGGGTGGGCGCGCTGATGGGTGGTGTGGACGGGTTAGTATCGGCGCGGGTGGGGTGTGGATTGGGGATTTATGTGGCTGACTGTTGTGCGGTGTATGTGGTGGATCCGCGGTGTCGGGCGGTGGCCTTGTTGCATTCGGGTCGGCGCGGGAGTGATGGGGGGATTGTGCGGCGTGGGATTGACGAGTTGGTCAGGCGGTGTGGCAGTCGGCCGGCGGATTTGGTGGTGCAGCTTAGCCCGTGTATACGTCCGCCGTGGTATGAAGTTGATTTTGCGGCGATGATTCGACGGGATGCGCGCGACTGCGGGGTACCGGCTGGGCAGATTCACGATGACGGGACGTGTACGGCCAGTGATCTGGGACGATTTTATTCGTATCGGGCGGAGCGTGGCCGGACGGGGCGGATGTGTGCGGTGCTGGGGATGGTAGCGGAGTAGGGTAGCGGGCTGCGGGGGCGAGGTGGGGTGAGTGTGAAGTGAAGTGCGGTGAAAAAAATTTGCGTTCACTCGCGGGCAATTGGCGGTAGAGGGAAGGGACTGGCCGTATGATGAAAGACCCGCAGACGTCGCTAACTGTTTCCGCTCCCGCCAAAATCAATCTCTCGCTGCGTATTTTGCGTCGGCGGGATGATGGATTTCATGAACTCGAGACATTGATGGTGCCGTTGGGGCTGGCCGATTCCTTGACGATGGAAAGAATGGATGGGCGTGATGGGGAGATTGAATTTTCCTGTTCTGAGAGTGGGGTGCCGGCGGACGACACGAATCTTGTCATGCGGGCGCTTATTTTTCTGGCGCAGGAATGCGGTCCGTTACCGGCGTTGAAGATACATTTGGAGAAGCGTATTCCTCATGGGGCTGGGCTGGGTGGGGGCAGTAGTGATGCGGCGGCGGCGTTGTGTGGGGTGCGTGAGCTGTTGGGGTTGACGTATCCGGATGAGGTATGGGCGGCGGTGGCGGCCCGGGTGGGTTCGGATGTGCCATTTTTTTTGCATCGGGGGGCGGCGTGGTGTCGAGGGCGGGGCGAGTTGATTGAGCCGAGGCCGGGTTGGCGGCTGGGGTGGCCGGTGTTGCTGATCAAGCCGCCATTTCCGGTGCCTACTCCGTGGGCGTACCAGCAGTGGCAGGGGGCTCCCTGTTTGCCGGGAGTTGATTATGATCCGCAGCTGCTGGTGGCGGCGGATGGAACGGAGGTGGTGCTGGTTAATGATCTGGAGCGTCCGGTTTTTGCCAAGCATCTGCTGTTGCCTGACTTGAAGATGTGGTTGCGGGCTAGACCTGAGGTGTCAGCGGCTTTGATGTCCGGGTCGGGCAGTACGTTGTTTGCCGTGTTGCGTGAGGACGGACCGGCCACCGTCTTGCGTGAGGATCTGGCCCGGGAATATGGTCCTCATCTATGGACTTGGCAGGGGCTGGCCGGATGAGCCGGTGCCCTCCAAGGGGGCGCCCGCCCCTGCTCTAGGGTTGCAATTTTCTGGATCGTCGAAAGCTTCACCCATGACCAAGAGCCATCATCCGGTTGATCCGCGCTCGCACTTTTTGACCCGCCGCGACTTTCTGACCAAATGCACGCTGGGCATGGGGGCGCTGGGATTTGGCAGCTTGATGCAAGAAGCTCTAGGAGCGGAAAACCTGAATCCTCTCTCGCCGCGCCAGCCGCAATTTGCGCCCAAAGCCAAACGGGTCATCCACATTTTCGCCAATGGCGGACCGTCGCATGTCGATACCTTTGACCCGAAACCGGCGCTGACCCGGTGGCATGGCCAGAAAATCCCGAGTCACCTCGGTACCGAGCGGCCGACCGGAGGAGCGTGGAAATCACCCTACACCTTCGCCCCCCACGGCCAGAGCGGCATCGAAGTCAGTGATATCTTTCCGCATGTGGCCCGGCACGTGGATGAAATGACGGTCATCCGGTCGATGCACGCCGATGTGCCCAATCATGAGCCCTCATTACTCATGATGAATTGCGGGGAGTCACGGCTCGTGCGCCCGAGCGTTGGATCGTGGATTACGTATGGACTGGGCTCGGAAAACCAAAATTTACCTGGGTTCATTGCGATGTGTCCCGGCGGGTATCCGATTCAGGAGTCACAAAATTGGCAGAGTGGGTTTTTGCCTGGGGTATTTCAGGGGACATATATTGACACCCAGCATGTGGCGGTGGAGAAGCTCATTGAGAATATCACGAATAAAAACCAAAGCCGGGTGGCCCAGCGGAGGCAGATTGATTTGTTGCAGGAGATGAACCGCCGTCATTCGGAGCGCCGGCAGCATGATGCGCAGTTGGAGGCGAGGGTGCAGAGTTTTGAGTTGGCGTACCGGATGCAGATGGAGGCCACTGATGCTTTTGATATCATGCGCGAGCCCGAGGCGATCCGCCAGATGTATGGAGAGGGCACGCAGGCCCGGCAGCTGCTCATCGCGCGCCGACTGGTCGAGCGCGGCGTGCGCTATGTGCAGGTGTGGACCGGAGCCGGTCAGCCATGGGACAATCACGATGACCTCGAGGTGAATCACCGCAAACTGGCTCAGGACTGTGATCAAGGGATCGGAGCGCTGTTGACCGATTTGAAACAACGAGGGCTACTCGAGGAAACACTGGTCCTGTGGGGCGGTGAATTCGGCCGGACTCCGACCGTGGAACTGCCAACCCCAGGGTCAAATGCCGGTAAAATCAACGGCCGCGATCACAACCATTATGGGTTCACTATGTGGATGGCGGGCGGAGGAGTGCGCAAAGGATACGTCCATGGCGCCACCGACGAGTTCGGCTTCAAAGCCGTTGAGAAACCGGTGCACCCCCATGACTTGCACGCCACAATCCTCAAATTGCTCGGGTTCGACCACGAG
>JALRGB010000368.1 GCA_023253575.1 Verrucomicrobiales bacterium | reverse complement strand
GGCGAGCGCAGGCGCAGGCGCAGGCGCAGCGGGCGCAGCGGGCGCAGGAGCCCCACACCTGAACCTGGTGGGGTGCCGCGCCGCCAGGGCGTCCAGCTCAGCCCGCAGCAGGATGTCGTCCTCTGGCGTGGGCGGGGGAGGGGCGGAGGGGGCTGCAGCCAGACCGAGGGTGAGGGCGCCGCTGAGGAGAGCGAAGATCAGGGGAAATGGGGGTGGATTCACGCGATGATCATCGTCTCCGTTCCGTCGGTCGGTGCAAGAGTGGCGTTGAGGCGGTCATTTCCCGGTCGCAGCGGCAAATTTCAACTGTGATCTTGCCGGTTTGATTTATGGTGAGAATTCGATTCGACCCATGTCCTCTTCTGCCATCGCCTCACTTCCTGGATTTCGTGATTTGACACCGCGCGAGTGTGCGGTGCGCAACTATGTCTTTGCCGCTTGGAGGGGGGCGGCTGCGCGGGCTGGTTTCGTGGAATGGGAAGGACCCACGCTGGAGAGCACCGATCTGTACCGCAAAAAGAGCGGCGACGAAATCATCGGTCAGTTGTTCCATTTCACGGACAAAGGCGAACGCGAGGTGGCGCTGCGACCAGAGCTGACCCCCACGCTGGCCCGCATCGTCGCGGCTCGGCATCGCGACTTTAAAAAACCTCTGAAATGGTTTCAAATCGGGCCGTGCTTTCGCTACGAGGCCCCGCAAAAAGGAAGATTGCGTGAATTTTATCAATGGAATGCCGACATTCTAGGTGAGGCTTCACCGGCGGCCGACGCCGAATTGATCGCGCTCGGGATCGAGGCCCTGCGGTCGCTGGGGTTCACGAGTGATGATTTTGCCGTGCGTTTGAGTGACCGGGCGCTTTGGGATCGATTTTTGAAGACTGCCGGTATCGAGGCCGATCGGACCACGGTGTTTCTGCAGTTGATTGACAAGTGGGAGAAAGACCCTCCGGCGGTGATGGACGTCAAATTGCAGGCGTTGGGGACCAGTCGCGAGGCGGTGGCTGCCTTTATGGTTTCGGCGCGCGAGGAGCCGGGACCGTTGGGGCCGGTGATCGATGATCTGACGGCTCGGGGGCTCGGTGGATTTGTGCGTATTGACCCCGGTATTGTGCGTGGACTGGCGTACTACACGGGGACGGTATTTGAGTTTTTCTCATTGCGGGCTGGAGCGAGGGCGATTGCTGGAGGTGGGCGTTATGATCATTTAGTGTCCACGCTTTCGGATGGGGCGGTCAGTATGCCGGCGGCGGGATTTGGCATGGGGGATGTGGTGTTGGGGAATTTGTTGGAAGAAACGCCCGGGCCATGTGCGCGCTTGCACGAGGCGCTGGCGGCGGCGGCGGCGCTGGATGTGTGGGTGGTGGTGGCGGACGAAGAACGCAGGGCGGACGCCCTGCGGCTGCTGCAGGACCTGCGCGGACGCGGGCTGCGGGCCGATTTGGTGCTGGCAGCGGCTAAGGTGGGTCGTCAATTTCAGGCGGCCGAGGCCGCTGGGGCGCGCACGGCGGTCGTCGTGGGTGCCGAGTGGCCGGTTTTAAAAGTGAAGCATCTGGCGCAGCGCGAGGAAGTGACGACGGACCGTGATGGAGTGTGGGCGACGCTGGCCCAGTGGATGGAGATAGGGCAGCCTGTTGGATGAAGGAATGACTTATGAAACAATGGCAACTTGGACCTCAGCCTGGATGGGAACACCTTGAAAGAACAGACCGGCCTGAGGTCGGGCCGGAGTTGGGGCCGCATGAAGTAGTGGTTCGCCTGCGGGCGGCCAGTTTGAATTATCGTGATTTGTTGGTGGCTTCGCTTCCCGAGCGGCATGTGGCTGGGCGTGTGCCCGCGTCTGATGGGGCCGGTGAAGTGGTGGCGGTCGGCGGCGCGGTGACGAAGTGGCAGGTGGGAGACCGGGTGGCGGGCTTGTTTTTTCGCGACTGGCGGGCGGGGCGATTTGAGAGTGGGTATCATCGATCGGCGCTGGGCGGGCCGGTGGACGGGGTCATGCGCGAGCTGGCGGTTTTCCCTGAGCACGGGTTGGCGCGACTGCCGGCCGGGTTTTCTTTCCTTGAGGGCGCCACGTTGCCGTGTGCGGCCTTGACGGCGTGGACGGCATTGTTTGAGCGCGGGCGGTTTCGGCCCGGGCAGTCGGTGCTTTTGCTGGGCACGGGCGGCGTCTCGGTCTGGGCCCTGCAGCTGGCGGTGGCGGCGGGAGCGGAAGTTTTTATCACGTCATCGAGCGACGCCAAGCTGGATCGCGCGCGTGCGCTCGGGGCGGCTCACACTGTGAACTACCATCGGTTTCCGAAATGGGATGAAGAAGTCTTGAGGTTGTCCGGCGGGCGCGGGGTGGATCACGTTTTGGAAGTGGGCGGGCCGGGCACGTTGGGGTGCTCTATACAGGCGCTCGCGGCCGGCGGACATCTTGCGCTCATCGGTGTACTCACCGGT
>JALRGB010000219.1 GCA_023253575.1 Verrucomicrobiales bacterium | reverse complement strand
CCCTCCTCATGCACCTGATTGGTTTGCACAGTCCTGCGAAGGGTTCGGTCATTTACGGGCAGCAGGATTTCTGGCGGGCCAGTGCCGGGCAACGGGAAAAAATCCTGCGGCGGGTCGGCGTGCTGTTCCAGAGCGGGGCCGAGCAGTGCGGTGGCGGCCAGCGGGATAGCTTCGGTGACCCAGAACGTAATGACGAGCGCCATGACGGCGGCGAGGCGGTGGGCTTCTGGGGACAGGCCGGGTGCGGGCAGGGCGAGCACAAGGGCGAGCAGGGCAGGACCGAGAAAAAATCCCACGCGGTGACGGACGGTGGTATGGGTGTCAGCGGCGGTTTCGTCGGTCATGGGGTGTGGCGGCGGACTGATTTTGAGGATGATGGCGGGGAGGGTAGGGGCTCAGCGATTCCGGAATTATCTGTCTTCCCAAGGGGAATGTTTTCGTATTAAGTGAGTTTTCTAGCCTACATTTCATGTTTCGTCTTTCATTCCTTGCTGTGGCCGTCCTGTTGGGGAGCCCTCTTTCGTTGCTGATGGCTGCGGTTGACTGGCCGCAATTTCGCGGGTTGCAGGCGGACGGGCAAGCGGACTGGTGTGAGGCGCCGTTGCGTTGGACGACGACGGAGGGGATTCGTTGGTCGGTAGAAATTCCTGGGCGTGGGTGGTCATCGCCGGTGCACCGGGACGGCCGGATTTATGTGACGACGGCGGTCATTACAGATGGCGGGGAAGAAGGAAACCCGAAGGCTGATCGTTCGTTGCGCGCGTTATGTCTTGATTTGGAGACCGGCCGGACGGTGTGGGATGTAGAAGTTTTCAAGCAGGACGGGGCGTCGGCGCCGGACACTATTCACCAAAAGAACGGGCATGCGTCGCCCACGCCGGTGTTGGCGGATGACGGCCGGATGTTTGTCCATTTTGGCCATCAGGGGACGGCTTGTTTGAATATGAGTGATGGGGCGAAAGTCTGGGAAAACCGGGACCTGACTTATCCGCCGCGGCACGGCAATGGCGGATCGCCTGTTCTTGTCGAAGGGCGGCTCATCTTCAGTGCGGATGCGGAGAGCAACCCGTTTGTGGTCGCTCTGGATGCAGCGACGGGCAAGGTCCTCTGGAAGCGGGAACGCCCAGAAACCGCGCAGAAACAAAAATTTGGGTTTGCGACCTCGGGAGTTTTCGAAATTGACGGGGTTCGGCAGGTGGTGAGTCCTGGTCCTGGGGCGGTTGATGCTTTTGCGCCGGCGGACGGACGGCATTTGTGGCGGGTGGCGTATGAGGGATACTCGAACGTCCCCAACCCGGTGATGGCGCACGGGCTCTTGTTTGTCACTACGTCGTATGATACGCCGGACATGTATGCCATTGATCCCAAGGGGGCCGCGGGCGATGTGACCGACACGCACGTGCGCTGGACGAGCGACACCAAAGCGCCGATGACGGTTTCGCCCATTGTCATTGGTGCGGAGATTTACTGGGTCACTGATCAAGGCGGTTTTGTCACCTGTGCCGACGCTAAAACCGGGGCTGTCCACTGGTCGGAACGCATCGGCGCGAGGACGTTTTCTGCCTCGCCACTGCACGCCGGAGGACGCCTTTACCTGCTCGATGAAGAAGGGAAAACCCATGTCCTCAAACCCGGCCTCAGCTTCGAAAAATTGGCTGAAAATGACTTAGATGATCGGGCTCTGGCCTCGCCCGCGCCGGTGGAAGGTGGCTTGCTCATCCGCACCGAATCACGCCTCTGGCGTATCGGAAAATAACCTGGAGGCGCTCGTCCGATCGCCTGCCTTCCCCGGGAGGAAGGCGATCACTGCCGGCCGTCCTAGTCGTAGAAAGCCCGAAACGCTTCTTGTAGCCATTTGAGTCATTCAAACGATGGCCATTGCTGCCGGTTCCGGTGTTCTGCATATTCTGTGATGCTCGCCATCGAGTCGAGTCTGTGGAGGAGAGTGGTTTCTTGTTCGAATCTTGAGATTAGGTACGGAGGTCTAGAGGATCGGGGCAGACGTCGCGTCGTTGGCATGGGCCGCAGTAGCGGCCGAGCCAGAGGGCGTCGATTTCATCCATGAGCCGGGTGATGTGTGGGCGGTCATAGAGGAGCAGGCCGGCCTCGAAATTCCGGCGGTGATCGCCTTTGGCTCCCAGTCCAGCTCCGGTGAGATTGGCGGACCCGACGTAGGCGACGGTGCCATCGACGACGAGGATTTTCGAGTGGAGGCGTGGGCACAGGCCTCGTTCGAACAGGTCGCTTTCGCGCAGGGCGGCATGTTTGTCGAAATCGGCGCGGAACCGTGGGCCTGGTTCTTTGGCGTGGAGGAGGCGTACGGCGACGCCGCGACTGACCAATTCGGCGAAGACGGCGACGAGCGGGCGGAACGGCCGACTTTTGGGGCCGCCTTCGACGAAGACGTCTTTGAGGTCGGCGGTAGCGATCCAGAGGAATTCTTTGGTGGTGGGGAGGATATCGCGCAGGACGCGCGAGTAGTGATCGGCATTCAGCACGAGTTCGGGGGCTGGGCTGGCCATTGGGGTGGGGCGTGGGGGAGATGACGGGTGCGCGGGCCGGCTGACGGGCGGCTGGATTTTTCAGGTGGGAGTGGCCAGATGTTCTTGGAAAAACCTGAGCATTAATGAGATGGCGACGCGGCTGAGGGCTGGGTTGTAGCGGGGGCCCTCGTCGCGGATAAACGCGTGCGCGGCATTAAATTCGTGCCATTCAAACGTTGTGCCGGCTGATTCCAGAGTGTCGTGAATGAGGCGCCGTCCCTCGGCGGGAATGTGTGGGTCTTGGCGTCCGAAGACGCAGAGCAGCGGAGCCTGCAGTGAGGGCAGGCGGGTTAGGGTGTCGTCGTTTTTTCCGAGGCCGAGAGTTCTGGTGTGGATGTCGGTGGGGTAGAAGGCGGCGACGGCGCGGACCTGTGGGTGGAAACCCGCGCGCACGGCCAGATGCCCGCCGAGGCAGATGCCGAAGCTAGCGATTGATCCGGAGCAAGAAGGGTGGTGGAGCAGAAAAGAAACGAGCACCCCGGCATCTTCGTCGTAAGAAGAAAGAGGTTTTTCGAATTTGAGGGCGTTACCCTGGGCCGATCCGTCTGAGTCGTAAGCGAGAACGGCACCGGGTGGCATGAATTCGTGGTAGACCTCGGGTACGGCCACCAGATACCCTTCGCCGGCGAGAGCGGCGGCCGTGCGCCGGATGGGCCCTGTGACTTGGAAGATTTCCGAATAAAAAATCACGGCTGGGTATCGCCGACCGCCGTCCGGGATAAAAAAATGCACGCGCATCGGGCCGGTGGAAGTAGCCAGATCGATGAATGATGTAGTCAGCGTGGACATGGCTGAGCAGTCGACGCAAAGCGATCCCCTGGCAACAGGTTGTACGCGGGGTGTGGGCTGTGGCTTCGTGGCGGGGCGGGGCCTGAGGGAGTCACAGGGAGCGAAAAAGTGGATGCGATGACTTGTTGCTTGCGGATAATTTCTTATGAATGGGGATGAAGATTTTTTATGATCTTGATGTGAGTCTGAATGACGTTTCCCCGCGGATTTGGCGGCGGTTGCGCGTCCCCAGCAACGCTAACTTTGCTTGGCTCCATGCGGTGCTGCAGGTGGCGATGGGCTGGACCAACAGCCATCTGTATCAATTTAAGTGGGGGAAGGAGTATATTGTCGATCTGGACAATGGAAGTTTTGACGAGTGGGAGGGCGGGCCGGTGTTTAAGAATGGGGCTGAGGAGTTTTTGCATCGTGTGTTCTCCAAAGTGGGCGATACATGTTCTTACGAATACGACTTTGGTGATGGCTGGGTGCATACACTCCGGTTGGAGGAGGTGCTGGAGGTGGATGATGATGTGGCGCCGGTGGCTTGGTGTGTGGCTGGCGAGCGGGCGTGTCCGCCTGAGGATTCGGGCGGAATCTGGCAATATCCTCATTTAGTGGAAGTCATGAGCAAACCGCGGAGCGCTGCCTACAAGGAGATGGTGGCGTGGCTGGGGGGCCCTTTTGATCCGGCGGCCTTTTCTTCGACCAAGGTCAATAGCGCGCTGGCTCAGTTATCGTGGCCGAACGTGACGGAACCCCGGTTACGAAAGGCTTTGAAGGCCAGGGACAAGGTGGCGAAGTGAGCCGTGGCTTGGTGGGGATGTTATGGAGCGGGGGGAGGGGCCAGCCAGGTCAGGAGGCGGGCCACGGCCAGCTGGGCGGCTGGGTTACGAGCGGAGAGGCGGCGTACTTCTTCCCATTGATTGGAGGTGACGGCTTGGTGCAGGGCTCTGGCGGCCGTGGGGGCGGGCATGGAGGCGTCGGCGGCCGGGCCATCCAG
>JALRGB010000216.1 GCA_023253575.1 Verrucomicrobiales bacterium | reverse complement strand
AGAGACAGTTGCGAAACTGCCCGTCGGCGGTGAGCCGCAGCCGGTCGCAGCGATCGCAAAAGGGTTGCGTGACGGGATCGATGAAGCCCACGCGGCCCGCGCCGGCCGCCCAGCGGTAGTCCACGGCGGGCTGGCCGGGATCGTGGGGCGGCACCGCCACGAGCGGGCCGACCTCGCGCTCGAGGATCGCCCGCACCTCGCGTCCCGAGAGCACCTGCGGCTCCGACCAGCCCGCCTCCGCGTCGAGCGGCATGAATTCGATGAACCGCAGGTGGAATCCATGGGCGCTGCAGAACCGGGCCAGGGGCACGATCTCCCCCTCGGTGAGGCCGCGGATCGACACGGCGTTGACGCGCACGGCGCGTTTTTCTAGGGCGGCGAGTTTCCATGGGTGAATATCCATGGCGATGAGGCGACCTTGATTTTTCATGAGGGCGGCGAGGTGCAGTGATTTGCCGCCGCTGCCGGCGCATGAATCGATGATGAGTTCGCCGGGTTGGGGGTTGAGGAAGGGGGCGATTTCTTGGGAGCCGGCGTCTTGCACCTCGAACAGGCCGTTGCGGGCGGCGGCGGTGGTGGCTAGACTGCGGCGCTGGGTAAGGCGGAGGGTGAGCGGATGGCGGGCGGGATCCGGGCCGGGTTCGGTGATGATGCCATCGGCGGCGAGGGCGGCCCGGGCTTGATCATGCGAACCGCGCAGCGGATTGGTCCGCAAAAAAACGTCGGCAGGCTGGTTGAGGGCTGTCATGAGCGACGGCCACGCAGCGCCGCTGGCGGCGGCTCCGAGGTCGTATAACCAGTCTGGTACCGAGGCGGCGACGGCGGGCGGGGGCGCGGCGGTAGGCGCAGGGTTGGCGGCGGCGGGGATTTCAGGAAACGGGGGAAGGGTGAATCCTTGGTGCGACCACCAGGCCGACCAGATGCGGGCGCAGGCTTCTGGCGACAGACTCTCGCCCATGGCCATGGATTCTGGCACGCCGGCCCGCCAGGCTTCGAGCCGCCACCAGCGAACGAGTTCGTAGACGGAGTGGGCAAAGAGTCGACGGTCGCGGGCGCCCCACTTGGGTTGGTGACGCAGCGCTTCATCGACCACCTGTTCGGCATGGGCTTGGCCGCCAAAAATGGCGTGCACGGCCTCGAGGATGGCCGTGAGCACGGATCGGTGAAGTTTGGGTAGAGCGACGGTCATGGGTCAGTGGTCATCCATCCTCGGGCATCTGTCATCCGGCATCGTGCGGGGAGGGGCGTTGGGTGGCGGATTCTGGGCCGATCGGCGAGGAATGAGCGGTGACAAACCGGTGATCGCGGGCATGATGACGGAGTTCTTTTGTCATGACCCCGCTTTTCAAGAAACTCCTTGGTTTGAACTGGATTTTGCTCGCGGTGATGGGTGTGCTGCTGCTTGGGGGAGCCCTCATCATTTATTATGCCACGCATTTTCGGGCGGATGATCCGGTGATTGAGGGTATCTGGCGCCGGCACATTCAGTGGGGGGTCATAGGACTTTGCGCTTTTTTCGTAGCTTCATTGATTGACTATCAATGGATTAGGTGGGGTGCGGTCCCAGCCTTTCTCGCTGGCGTCGGCGGGTTAGTGGCGGTGCAAATGGTGGGGGTGGTGAAGGGGGCGGTGATTGTCAATGAGAAGGCGAGTGGCGGCAACAAGAGTTGGATTGATGTGCCTGGGGTTGGGTCGGTGCAGCCGTCACAATTTGCGATTGCGGCGGGGATTATTGCGTTGGCGTTTGTGTTGGGCGAGCTGCATCGGATGCATTCGTGGTTTCGGTATCATTTTGTCCGGCTGATGGTGGC
>JALRGB010000044.1 GCA_023253575.1 Verrucomicrobiales bacterium | reverse complement strand
GGGGGGGGCGTTGGCCGGATTCTTTTTACTTTTGGTGTGATCAATGCTGGCCGGATGAGACGGGACCGGGTATTTTACCGAGAGTATCTACAATTTTCGTGTCCTGATGAATCGACTTTTTTCTATTTTGTTGAGCTTATTGCCGGTGAGTGCCTTTGCGGGCATTGTCATTAACGAGATTCATGGCAATGCTGACCCAAATCCGTTGAAGGCGGAGTTTGTGGAGCTTTTGAATGACGGCCCGGCGGCGGTGGAGCTAGGGGGGTGGCGATTCAGTGACGGGATTGACTATGTTTTTCCGGCGGGGACGGTGGTACCGCCGGGCGGTCATGTTGTGGTGGCTGATGATTTGGCGGGATTTGAGCGGGCGTATGGGGGTGGTTTGACGGGCCAGGTGATTGCGCATTGGCATTTTGATGAAACGAGTGGGGTGGAAGCGGCGGACGCGAGTGGGGTGGTGACGGCGGCGGGGGACGTCAAGACGGCGGTGGCGAGTGGGGGGGTGAACCAGCAAGCGGAAGGCCGGTTTGGTGGAAGCGGGGTGGCCTTGGACGGAGTGGCGGGCAGTTTTTTAACGATTCCGGCGTTGGATGGTGTTTGGGCGGGCAGTTATACGATGGCGGCGTGGGTTAAGCCTGCCGACACGACGGCCAATGCGATTTTGGCGGATTTTTCTGCGCCACAGAGTTTTCTTTTCAGTGTGGATGCGGCGGCGAAGATGACCCATCGGTATGCGGCGGCGATGCCGGCGACGACGGCGGTGTGGACGGGATCGGGCGGGGTGGTGGCGCCGAATACGTGGAGCCATGTGGCGGCGGTGTGGGACCGGGAGTCGCAGGTGGGGCGACTGTATGTCAACGGGGAGCTCGTGTATCGGGCGGTGGTGGGCAAGATGCCTGCGGAGCTGGCCATGGTGCGGAATGCGCGGCCGTGGCATATTGGGCGCAAGCAGGACAATAACGAGTGTTTCAATGGTTTAATGGACGAGTTGTGGGTGGTGCGCGGGGCTTTGCCGGGGGCGGCGATTGCGACCTTGATGAATGAGAACCGACTGGTGACGTCTGGGGTGATTGATTTGGCGGATGTGGTGGGGGGAGGGGCGGGTTCTCGTCCCGGGGTGGAGATGGGGGCGGGGATTGATGCCGCGACCGGGCAGGCGACCACTGGGCTGGGGTCTGGGGACCATGTACCGGCTGTGCCGGGCGGGTATTATCCGGTGGCGCACGAGTGGATTGATGGCGTTTTTGTGCCGAACGGCACGTTGGTGGACGGGCAGCAGGTGACGAGCACCGGACTGAAGGCTGCGATCAAGTCGGGGGACGGGGATCCCACTCCGGGATTTTGGACGAACGGCGGTGGTCTGTTGGGCGACCCCTCGAAGGTGAACGGCACGACGGCTTATTATTTACCGCGGTATCTGGACGAGCCCCACACCCATTCGGTGCTCAGTGCGATGACACAGAAGGGAATAACTTTCGATCTCGAGGCGATGGCAGTGGCTCAGGGCGGGCGTCGGGCTGTGGCTTTCACGGCGGTGGCGGGGGATTCGCGGATGCAGACGGGAGGATCGGTGGCGGCCATTGTGTTGGTGGATGGAGTGGAGCGATTTCGCCAGGCGGGGATAGCCAACAATGAGCAGGTGATTGATCTGGCGTTGCCGGCTGAGGCGAAGTTTTTGACATTGGTGATGACCAATTCGGACGGCACCAACGCGAATGACCATGGATTCTTTGCGGATCCTTTTGTGCATTTTCCGGCGGTTTCGGGGCCTGCGGCTGGGCTGCGGGTGGTGGGTCCGTATGTCGGCGGGCTGGCTGGTGGGGGTGAGACGTTGGCGTTGCGCGATGCCACTGGGGTTTTGGTGGATGAAGTGAGTTATCGCACGGAATTTCCGTGGCCGGTGGCGGCGGGAGGAGAAGGCAGTTCGTTGGAGTTATTGCATCCGGCATTGGACAACCAACTGGCGGGGAGTTGGAGGTCATCGGCTGGGGCGCCCACTCCGGGTGCGCGTAACAGTGTGTTCACGGAGAATGTGCCGCCGCAAATTCGTCAGGTTGACCACAAGCCGAAAATGCCAGCGGCGGGCGAGCCTCTGACGGTGACGGCGCGGATCACGGACCCGCAGGGGGTGGCTTTGGTGCAGTTACATCACCAGCTGGTGGCCCCGGGTGCGTATATTCCGTCGCACTTGGCGCTGACCACGGCTCAGGTCACGGCTAATCCATCGATCCCGCGGACTCCGAATCCGGCCTTTGATGGACCGGGCAGCTGGGTCACGGTGTCGATGGTGGACGACGGCACGGCGGGTGACGCGGTGGCTGGGGATGGCACCTATACGGTGGTCATTCCGGGGCAGGTCAACCGGACGTTGATCCGGTACCGCATCACGGCGACCGACGCTTTGGGGCATGCGGTGAGGGTGCCTTATGAGGACGATCCTTCGCTTAATTTTGCGGCGTACGTGTATAACGGGGTGCCCGAGTATGTGGCAGGCACGCGATCGGTGACCGGGAAGGTGCCGTATGTGCATGCCCGGGAAGTGATGAATTCGCTGCCAGTATACGCCCTGCTGACTCAGGCCGCGGATTTGACCAAGTGCATGGCCTACAATGGAGTGGATCAACTTCCGGCGAATAATTTTGAATCGCGGGAAGCCTTCAACTGGAATGGGACGTTTGTGTATAAGGGCGAAGTGTACGATCATATCCGCTATCGGTTAAGGCAGCGGAATGACCGGTACGGCGGGGCGGGTAAGCGCAGTTTCCGTTTCCGGTTCAATCGCGGGCGGTATGTGCAATTGGATGATTTTGAAGGAAATCCATATCCTGAGAAATGGCGCACGTTGAATTCGCACAAGATGTCGGCCCGCGGCGGCCCGAACATGGGGCTGCATGAAATGGCTAATTCTTATTTATGGAAGGTATTTGGCTCGCCCTCGCCTTCGACGCATTGGTTTCACTTCCGGGTCGTGGACGGGGTGGACGAGGCGCCGGCGGGGGCCAATGGGCAGCATTTGGGTGATTTTTTCGGTTTGATGTTGGCTTTGGAGGATTACGACTCGCGATTTCTGAGCAGCCGCGGATTGCCGGACGGGAATATATACAAATTGAACAGTTACATTCTGAACGGCAAAGAAGTGCAGCGGTCGCAGGCGACCGACAGTGTGACGGATGGATCGGACTTTTATAATATTTTGAATAACCTGCGTGCGGCGCGCAATCCGGACTGGTTGAATACCTATGTCGATTATCCGGCATGGTATCGATATCATGCCGTAGTGGACGCGGTGCGGCATTATGATGTCCAGCCGAATACGACTGAGCATCTCAAGAATCGGGCGTGGTATTTCCGTCCGGATGCGGCTACTCCGATGGGGAAACTGGTCACATTACCGTGGGATTCCGACACGAGTTGGGGACCGAACTGGAATGGCGGCGAAGACTTTTCTTATGCGGCGGCGATTACCTCGAACAAGCCGGATTTTGTTCGGGACTATCGGAATACGGTGCGGGAGTTTCGTGATCTGGTGTGGCAGCGAGATCAAATTGAGCCATTACTTGATTATTTTCAATCGAAGGTGGCTCCTTTTCAGTTGGCTGACCGGGATCGGTGGACGGGGGCGCCGGCGGCGGCGGGCAGCCAGACGGATGGTCCAATTGCGGCGAAGATTGCTGACATGAAGAAGTATGCGTTTGTGGGTGGAACGTGGGACGGTGGCAATGACGATCCACAGGCGGCGCAATCGAAGGACAGCGGGCTCTCTGGTTTGCAAGGAAGGGATGCGTTTTTGGATTTTCTGCAGAATGATCCGGCGATTCCGGTGACCCCGGCGGTGGTTTATTCCGGGCTTCCGGGGTATCCGGCCAACGGATTGAGTTTTACGAGCTCAGATTTTAGCGATCCACAGGGGGCGGCGACCTTTGGGGCGATGGAGTGGCGGATTGCTGAGTACCAACCTGATGCGATTCAGCCGGACGACACGCCATTGATTCCGGCGAAGTCGGTGTGGAAATACGATGATGCGGGGATTGACCGTGGGGTTGAGTGGCGGGCGGCGGGGTATGATGATGCGGCGTGGGCATCGGGGGCTGGGGAGCTGGGGTATGGTGAGGCGGGTTTGGGCAGTGTTTTGAGTTGGGGGCCGAGCACGAGCAGTCGGCATCTGACTTATTATTTCCGCAAAAAAGTGAGCATTTCCGAGTTGGAGCGTTTTACGGGGGTTCGGCTGGGGGTGCGTCGCGATGACGGGGCGGTGGTCTATGTGAACGGGGTGGAAGTTTTTCGCACGGGATTGCCGGCTGCTCCGGCGGTGGTCTCGTACGGAACAAGGGCGAGTGGCGACGTGAATGGCGCGAATGAAACGACGTATTTTTCCGTGGTGTTGCCGACTAGCGTGCTGGTGGATGGTGAGAATACGATTGCGGTTGAGGTGCACCAATTTTCTCCGACTAGTACCGACCTGCGGTTTGATCTCACGCTCGGGGGCATCCATCCGGTGCCGCCGATTCCCACGTCGGTGGTGTGGGAATACGATGACCGTTGGAAGTCGCCGCTGCTGACATCCTTTGTTCCGAGCATTAACATTCCGCCGTCGGCCGTGCGGGAAAACCGGACGTATCGGGTACGGGTGCGCCATCAGGATACGACCGGGCGGTGGAGTCACTGGTCTGCGCCGGCGGAATTCGCAACGACGCCGCCGGGAATTCAGCCATTAATCGATCATTTGGCGATTTCGGAAATTATGTTCGATCCGGCTCCGGTGACGCCGCAGGAGGCGCTGGCCGGGTGGACCTCGGCCGATTTCGAATATGTGGAACTCGAGAACCGCAGCAGTGC
>JALRGB010000008.1 GCA_023253575.1 Verrucomicrobiales bacterium | reverse complement strand
GGGGGGGGGGGCTTGGGGGGGGGGGGGGGGGTTAGGGGTCTGGCCGTCATCACCATCTGAGCGGTCGCATCCCCCCCACGGAGAAAAAGGCGAAAAAGGCGGAATGCCGCCGTTCACCGACAAAACCGACAAAACCGACAAAATTGCCAATTTGAACACCGCTGGCCAAACCGCATCCATCAAACCCCCGCACCCGACTTTATGAACACCACCACACCACCCGCACCCATGGCCGACCTCCGACCCGACTTTCCTGACGAGGCATCCGCACGCCGCGCCGGCTGGCGACCCATCACCTCGGCGCTGTACCTACCCGAAGAACACGACCTCGCCGTGGCCATCCGCGCTTCGCTATCCGGCAACGCTCCCGGCTCCTTCAGCGGCGCTAGCAGGCTGTTGAAAATCCAGGACCCCATCGGCGCATTGTCCGCAAAAGGAACAAATCCGGTGGAATGATGTTGGCACTTAAGCGTTCGACGGAACCGCATCGGGTTTTGCGGGCGATCACGTGGCGGCGAGGGCAGGCTGTGGCATGCGCGAGAAGAATGAACTGGCGAAGGATCGTGCCGCGGTGCTGCGGCTGCTTGAACGAAGTGGGCAGAGCGTGGCCGAGTTCTGCCGGGATCAGGGGCTGCCTTACGGGGTGGTGTCGAGGTGGCGCCGGGAGGCCCGGAATCGACCGGGCAGGGCCGTAGAGTGGGTTGAGTTGGAGAGCTAGGCCGAAAGCGCGTCGCCGACGACGAAGGTCGAGGGGGGAAGTGGTGCTGGCCGGGTGGTGGCCGAGGTGTCGTTGGGCGGAGGGGTGTCGATCAGGATTTACCGGCAGGAGGGCGGCGGATGCTGATTTTCACCCGAAGCCTGCGGGTATGCCTGGCGGTGGATCCGGTCGATCTGAGCAAGAGCTTCGATGGCCTGGCCGCTCAAGTGCAGCACGCCCTGGAGGAGGACGAACGGTCCAGCCAGGTCTTCGTTTTTACCAACCAGCGGCGCGATCGCGTTCGGATGCTGTATTGGGTTGGAACTGGACTTTGGTTGCTGACAAAACGGCTGGAGGCCGGGACCTTCAACTGGCCGAAGCCATCCGCCCGAGCGCCGTCGGCAAAAAGAACTACCTCTTCATGGGCTCCTCCGACTCCGGTCACTGGGCTGCCATCTTCTATTCGCTCATCGGTTCCTGCCTCAACCGCAAAATCAACCCGCGCGAGTACCTCCACTGGCTCTTCACCAAGCTGCCCACCGTCTCCGCGCCCAACGCCGGCCAGTTCACCCCGGCCGCCTACGCCGCCCTCTGTACCCAAGGCGCGCCGCTCGCCGCCGTCGCCTGAGCCGCGGTCATGACGCCGGGCGACGGAAATGCCCGCCGACCTGCCCATGCGGGCGCGTCGAATGCTTACCTATTTACGTCAAACCAAAAACAAAAGATGCCCATTTGAATTCTGTTGTGATAAACATGAGAATGCAATACCCAAGCACTTCAAATAGCGCGATGCCTTGAATGGACAAATGGACTTTCCTCAATCTCGCTTCGAATTTCTCGGTCACAAAAATCGCTGTAATGATACCCAACGTCGCAAGTCTTAGATAAACTCCCCAAAGTCGGAAGTCCGATATTTGTGGTGCTAACACAGGATAAGAAAGTACCAAGAAAAGCGCATACGACGCGATAAAGCGACAGCGCGGCATTCGCCACATTTGAATCATTGTAGGGTGAAGTAGGCTGGTTAAAATGCGGCAAAAAGAAACTAAGTACTCAGTATAATCAAAATCCTAAAGGGATGTTTTCAATTCCTCGAATAGGTGCTGGATTAGGCGGGTTTGGATATACGATATCGCTAGGAGTTGCTGGATCTTCCACAGGATACTTTCTACGAAACTCTTCCGGCGTTTCTTGCCTAACTTCCCTACCAGGATTATTTTTGGCATTTTTGTCGATGAATGGATCCAGAATTAGTGCTTTGGGAACTCCAGGACATTGGCTATCCTGCCCGCCAACGTTGACAGTAACCAAGACCACATGATGCTGGTTCCCGCCAATTGCTGCTCTCCTATCCCCAACGTTAAATGGCAGATAACGTCCCCACCGCATACCGCCAACAACGCTCATGGAAACACATATAGCCCTAACTTCCATCTTTTTAGTAATATGTTCAATTAGACCATTTGCCTGCTCAGTGCATTCGTTGGTTTTATAGGCCCATGGAGGCGATGTTTGGTTCCATTTTCTCGCCCACTCCAAAATTTGGCGCAATTGTATCTTAGCAAGCGCGCAACTACAGCAAAAAACCCCAGATTGACTGTTTATCCTGTTCAGCCCCAAGACGTCTAC
>JALRGB010000806.1 GCA_023253575.1 Verrucomicrobiales bacterium | reverse complement strand
TGGGGGGGGGGGGCGGGTCGGGCGGTGGTGGTTGAGCGCGCCCAGGAGGGGCGGCTGCCGCCGGTATTGGCTGAAGGGGCGGCCCCGCTTCCGGATGGCGGGGCGGTGAGAGCCGTGGCGGGCTCGCGTTTTCCGCTTCCGGTGCTGCCATGGGAATCATTTGCCGGGGAGAAACGAACGAGTGGCGGCCGTGGCCAGGGCATGACATTGATCAACTTGTGGGCCACGTGGTGTGCGCCGTGTGTTGCGGAGTTGAATGAATTTCAGGAATCCGGGGATTTATTGCAGGCTGCCGGCGTCAAGGTGGTGGCGCTTTCGGTGGACGGCCTTGTCGAAGGCGGTACGAGTACTGACCCGGCGGCGCTGGCGGCGAAGCGGGCATTTTCTTTTGCCACTGGGAGAGCAACTCCCGCGCTGGTCCGGCGGATTGAACGGGCTCGCGCCCATGCCTGGGGTATAAAGTGGGCGCTGCCGGTTCCGTCCAGCGTGCTGGTGGATGGGGATGGGCGCTTGCTGGTGCTTTATGCGGGCCGGGTGACCCCAGCGCAAGTGGCTGCTGATGCGCGTGTGGCGGCCACTTCCTCACCTGAGGCTTGGCATGACGCGGCCATGCCTTTTCCGGGCGCTTGGATTGAGCGCCCCAACCGTCCCATCGCCCTGCCGCTGGCCTTGGATTTGATGAACGAGGGGGCGCTGGATGATGCGCAGGAGTTTTGTGGGCGCGCCGGGACCGAGCTTTCCCGCCACAAAGAATACGCCATTTTGTTAACGTGGATTGGTGAGCGATTGATGGCGCGGGGTTCGACGGCTGGGGCGCTGCAGGCGTTTGAGTCGGCGCTGGCTGCGGATGCGGATAATGTGGTGGTTCTCAATAATCTGGCCTGGCAGCGGGCAGCGCATCCGGAGGCGGCCGTGCGCGACGCGGCGGCGGCCGTCAGGCTGGCGGAAACGGCCGCAACCCTGTCCACGTACCAGAATGCTTCCGTGCTGGATACTCTAGCCGCCGCCTATGCGGAAGCGGGCAGATTCACAGAAGCGGTGGCAACCGGTGAGAAGGCGTTGACTCTCGCTACCCAGTCGGCCTCGCCAGAGGTCGTGCAGAGCATCACCAAAGGCTTGGGTTATTACCGCCGCGGCCGAGCCTATGGTCGATAACCTCACTCGCGATAGCGGGATTGTCGCCGGGGACATAAAAAATGGATTTTGCTTGTGCAGGCACGTGCGACTCTTTAAAAATGATCTTGATCTATTCAGGTGGCTAACAATCGAAGAGGCGAGGCATCGCAGATTTTTTTGTGTTCGCTTGGTTATACCTTTTTTTATCATGATATTTTTGTGCGTACTTTTATCGCAGAAGCGTGTTTCTCGCATCATGGCTCTGTGTGCACTCGTTTTGGCCGCCCTTACGATGGGGCCACTGGCTTGGTCGGCTCCCATGGCGGTTAATAACCATAGTTTTGAGAGTGCAAGTTATACTGGCGCGAATAGTTGGACTAATAATCTTGAGGATACGGATGCCAATACGACGATTGAGTGGGTGGGGCGCGATGGCAACAGCAGTGGGCAGGCCTTTATTGAGCGCATTGGAAACTTTGCGTCGCAGGGAGCGGCCCATATTGGGATGGAGTCTGGTTATTATATTTTTCAAAACACAGATGTTCCTTGGGCGCCGAATACCCGTTACACGCTGACTGTGGGCGTCGGCAACCGGAATAGAGGATTTACGGTGGCTGGGAACAGGTCTGTGATTGGGTTGACTGACACCGTGCCGGCCTATGCCACGGCCGCTGAGGCGGTGGCGAATGATCCTCAGCTGTCTATCTCCAATACAGCAGTCAATGCCAGCACTTGGCCGGTGAGCACCTTTCGCGATCAGACGGTGATTTTTGACACTGGCGACACCGCGCCCGGCGGCACGGTGGTTATTTTTGCGGGCAGTGCGGGTGCCAGCCGGGCCCACTTTGATAATTTTCGTCTCGATTTTGTGGAATTGGCTGACCAGGATGGTGATGGTCTTCCCTCATCGTGGGAAACGGCCAATGGATTAAATCCCAACAGTGCGGCCGGTGACAATGGGGCGGCGGGTGATCCGGATGGTGATGCGTCGACCAACTTACAAGAATTCCAGCGATCCACGCTACCCAAGAACGCGGATACGGATGGCGATGGAGCCAAGGATGGGTGGGAGACGCTGACTGGAATTCTAGTTTCCGGGACGGACTTGGGGACTGATCCGTTGCGGCGGGATACGGATGGGGACACTTTGGCGGACGGAGCGGAGGCCGGGGCGGCCCGAGCGACAGACCCGAATAAGGCGGACACGGATGGCGACCAGTTTGAGGATCAGGCTGAGCTTGCAGCGGGGACGAATCCGTCGGTGGGCGGTCAAGGCAGTGTGCCTGTGGCCACAGGTGATCTGTTGCTGGGCTTGAATTTTGTGGGTGGTCGGGTTGATGGCACTTTGGGGGCTGTACCCAGTGGTCCGGCCGGGGTTGTGCCCCAGTCCAACTGGAACAATTTGCCCGATTTGAGCGGGGCTGGTGTGGCGTTGGTGGACGGCGCTAACGTGGCGGCCTTGATGCGTGCAAGTTGGACAGTGGATGACGTGTACACGATCGAGACGCCGTCGGCGCCGGTCGATGCGAACAGTGAGTTGATGCAGGGTTTTTTGCGGAGTCGACAAGGGGTGCTGACGCAAGTGGTGGTGCGTAACATTCCTTATCCGACTTATGATGTGTATGTTTACGCGGACGGAGAGGCCACTAATACGACGGCGACGTATACGGTGAACGGGGTGGCGGTGACCGGGGTGCGCGACGTGGCCAACTGGCCGGTAAGCACTGGGGGCGGTGTATTCAAGCAGGTGACTGGCAACGATACGGATGGTAATTATATAGTCTTTCGCGGGGTGACGGGGCCGACCGTGACGCTGACGGCGACTAATACCACGACGGGTGGGGGTTTCGGTGCGCCGATCAATGCGGTGCAAATCGTTCGGGCGACGGGTGATACCGATGGCGACGGCATGCCTGACATCTGGGAAGAGAGCAACGGGCTCAATAAAAATGTAAATGATGCCGCCTTGGATGGTGATGCGGACGCCTCGGTCAATCTGCAGGAGTACCAGCGGGGGACTGATCCGCGCCTAGCAGACACGGATGGCGATGGAGTGCGCGACGGCTCTGAGACGAAAACTGGCACTTTCGTCAGCGGCACCAATACTGGATCAGATCCGTTGAAGGCTGACACCGACGCCGACGGATTGTCCGACGGAGTGGAAGACGGAACTGGCACCTTTGTTGATGCGAGCCGCACGGGTACGAATCCGAACCGGGCTGACACTGATGGTGACGCCTTTCCTGACGGCGAGGAAGTGACATTTGGCACGAATCCGGTTTCGGCGGCGAGCCAACCGGTCTTTCCGGCTCCGACGGGTTATTGGTCATTTGATGATCGTGGTGAAACTTTCACGGCGGACCTGTCGGGTGCGGGGCATGCGGGTTTCCTGCAGGGTGGGGCTACCTATGCGGCGGGCCACAGCGGCCAGGCCTCCGATTTTGCGGTGCAGCTGAATGGATCGAATGCAGCCGTTACGACGGCGGTCCCTTTATTGGATAGTAAAGATGCCTATACTATGAGTGGGTGGGTGAGTTTTACGGCGACCCAGAGGGATCGCACGGGATTTTTTGGGTTGAATGATGCCATTGAATTTGGGATGAACACGGGCACTTCGATTGAATTGTGGAGTCCGACCGGTGGAGCCATTCAGACGCCCTTTGGGCCTTCTAGCAATGGTTGGCGTCACATTGCGGTGGTGGCCGACGCTACTGGGCGCCGGATTTACATTGATGGCGTGCTGGTGGCGAGCGGACCCGTCGGCACGCCGACGGCCAGTCCGGCGTTTAATTTTAACATGGGGGGAGGCGGCGTGCAGGATGCGGCGGGCAATTTCCTCAATGGCTTGCTGGATGATGTCGCGGTGTGGGATCAGGCCCTGCCGGCGTCGGTTATTCCTCGTCTGGCGGCCCGCACATTGACGCCGCTGGGCGGCGGGGTGGCGTTGGACACCGACCGGGACGGGATGCCTGATGTCTGGGAGGACGCCAACGGCTTTGACAAGAATCTCAATGATTCCGCGCTCGATGCCGACAGCGATGGTTTGACCAATCTGCAGGAATATCAAAATTCGACCAATCCTCGGGCTGCGGATTCGGATGGCGATACGATTCGTGATGGGGCGGAGACAAATACTGGGGTGTTTGTCAGCGGATCCAACACTGGGACCAATCCCCTCAAGAATGATACGGATAACGATGGCCTAGCAGACGGGGTAGAAAATGGAACCGGGGCCTATGTGGATGAGACGAGCACGGGTTCGAATCCGAATCGCCTCGATACGGATGGCGACGGCTTTCCTGACGGGGAGGAAGTTTTGTTTAAGAGCAACCCGGTGGTGGCTTTGAGTCGGCCTGTTTTCCCGTCCCCGGCGGGTTATTGGTCTTTTGATGATCAGGGTTCATCGGTGACGGCTGATCTTTCCGGCTCTGGTCATGATGGCACGCTGCAGGGTGGGGTTGTGTATGGTTCTGGTCACAGCGGGCGGGCGGGTGATTTTGCGGTGCAGCTTAACGGCACGGATGCGGCGATTACGACGGCGGTGCCGCTGCTTGATGGCCTTGATGGATTTACGCTCTCCGGCTGGGTGAACTTTACCGAGCCGCAGGCGGCACGGACCGGGTTCTTCGGCCAAAATGATGTGGTGGAGTTCGGGATGAATGCGGCCAACTCGATTGAACTCTGGACTCCGACAGGAGGGGCTATCCAGACCCCATTCGGTCCGTCCAGCAATGGCTGGCGTCATATTGCAGTCGTTGCCGATGCGGTGAGTCGCCGGCTTTTTGTCGATGGAGTGCTGGTGGCCAGTGGGGGCGCCGGCACGCCGACCTCGACTGCGGGCTTCAACTTTAACATGGGAGGCGCGGGTATTCAGGATGGTGCCGGCAACTTCTTGAACGGTCAGCTTGATGATGTCGCGGTGTGGACGGAGGCGATTCCCACCACCTTCATTTCTCAGCTGGCGGCTGGTACCCTCACCCCGGCGGGAGGAGGCGGGACAGATACGTCATTTGCGATTACCAATGTCGTATTCAACAAGGCGACCCAGCAGGTGGTCCTTACTTTCCCTACGGTGGTGGGCGCGCGGTATGCCGTCTTCGAGCGTGATGGTGGTGGCGCGGCTGGCGTGTGGGCGGAAGTGACGTCGTTTGTGGCTACCGGTGAAACGGGTACCTATACATCGACGATCCCCGCCAACGTGACGACACGACTCTTCCGTGTCAGTCGAGTGGCGAATTGATACCCGCATCCATTCGTTCCATTCGTTTCACTTGTGGCTGCGGGCCAACGTGATCCTTGCGTGCCGGCCCGGAGGGTTGGTGTGCGAATGGTGTACGGATGATCTGTAAGCGGGGCGAAGTGGAAGAACCCGCTTGTTTCCCTGTCGCTCTAGGACATGATGATATCTCTCTAGAATGGCGACTGAGTTTTTAATTTTATTTCTTCTGCTGGCGGCGAATGGCCTTTTTGCCATGGCAGAATTAGCCATTGTTTCGGCGCGAAAAGGCAAACTGAAGAGGCTGGCGGAGGAGGGGGACCGGCGCGCGGCGGCGGCTTTGGAGCTTGCGGAAGAGCCGACACGATTTCTGTCGACGGTGCAGCTGGGTATCACGCTGGTGGGTGTTTTTGCGGGTGTTTATGGAGGTGATACATTGGCGCAGCGGTTGCAGGGATGGATGATGGGAGTGCCGTTGTTGGTGCCGTATGCTCACTGGATGGCTTTGGGGGTGGTGGTTTTGTGCATTACGTTCTCATCGCTGGTTATCGGGGAGCTGGTGCCGAAGCGGTTGGCTTTGCGCGATCCGGAGAGCATGGCCCGCCTCATGGCTGGTCCGATGCGGCTGCTTTCTACGGTGCTGGGTCCTCTGGTCAGCTTGCTGGCGGGCGCTACCGACTGGATTTTGCGATTATTTGGAATTGCGGCCCACAGCGAGCCGACGGTGACGGATGAAGAAGTGGTGGATCTGATGCAGGAAGGACGGGAGGCGGGGGTCTTTGATGAAGCGGAGCAGGAGATGGTCGAGAGCGTGCTTTCATTGGACAGCCTGATGGTGCGTGAAATCATGACACCTCGGCCCAAAATTGTCTTTCTGGGGCGCGACGAGCCATCGGAGCAGGTTTGGCATAAGATTGTGGTGAGCGGCCATTCAATTTTCCCTGTGTATGAGGGCAACCGGGACAACGTGGTGGGCATTGTGTCGATCAAGTCGTTGTATGCCAACATTGCGGCCGGCACGGCGGCGAGGGTACGCGATTTGATGATCAAGCCGTTAGTGGTGCCTGAGACCCAGACTGTGCGGCAATTATTGGAGGCCTTACGGCGGACGCGTTTTCATGTGGCCTTGGTGGCTGATGAATTTGGTGGGATTACCGGATTAGTGACGATGTCGGATGTGGCGGAGGCTGTGCTTGGGGATATTCCGAGTTTGGATCAGCGGTTGCAGCCCGAGGCTAAGCAGCGTGATGACGGGTCGTGGCTGATTGATGGTTTGTATGATGTCGGTGATCTGGCAGAGAAGATGGAGTCACTGGAGTTGCCTGAGGGGGCGGGGCGCGACTATCAAACGGTTGCTGGTTTCGTGGTTTCGCAGCTCGCGCACGTTCCGGCTGAGGGCGAGATTTTCGAATGGAAG
>JALRGB010000480.1 GCA_023253575.1 Verrucomicrobiales bacterium | reverse complement strand
GGCAAACGGGTGGATTCCTATGCCGTCGTCGACGCCACCTGGGTCACTCCCGCTGCAGATGCCCCCGGCGGAAAACCATTATTGGCCAGTTTTTCCGTGCCCCGGCTGGTACAAAACGAACTGACCGACCCCAAAGTTCCCTTTGAAGACATTGCCGCCTCGGTACTGGGCGGTACCGACGCTTGGCGCGAACAACTGCAATGGGGCATGAATACCTGGGTCCGGCGCATTGAACGGTCGCTCAATCCCGATTTTCTCGGTTATCATGGTATGGCGATCGGAGACATCGATGGGGATGGTCTCGAGGACATTTATGTATGCCAGCCAGGAGGCCTGCCGAACCTGCTTTTCCGCCGTCAGCCCGACGGCACACTGACCGATATCTCGGCCGCCGCTGGGGTCGACTGGCTGGACAACTCGACGGGTGCATTGCTGCTAGACCTCGACAACGACGGTGACGCCGATCTGGCCGTCGCGACCCGCACGGCATTCCTCATCATGGAAAACGATGGTCGGGGGAAATTTGCCCTGCGCGAACGACTCTCCAGCGCCGGCATGGGTTATTCCCCGACAGCCGCCGACTACGATCAGGACGGAGACCTCGATCTACTGGTCCTGCGCTACGCGGGCGATGGCAGCAAAGTGGGCGACTTCCCCACGCCCCATCCATTTCACAACGCCCGGAATGGTGGAGCCAACATTCTGCTGCAAAATCAGGGGGCCTTTAGCTTCAAGGATATCACTGACGAATGCGGCCTCGGCGTCGACAACCATCGTTTTTCCTTTTCTGCGGCTTGGGAAGATTTTGACAATGACGGCCGCATTGATCTTTACATTGCCAACGACTTTGGCCCCAATCAGTTATTCCGCAACGAAGGCGGATCATTTATAGACGTGTCATCCGAGAGTGCCACCCAAGACTGGGGATTTGGGATGTCTGCCACGTGGGCAGACTATGACCGGGATGGACTGATGGATATTTATGTATCGAGCATGTTCTCCGGCGCTGGCAATCAGGTCATTGCGCAGGCTGACTTCAACCCGTCGATGACGGAAGAAACGCGGCAGAAATACCTGAAAATGGTACGCGGTAACAGCTTGTTGAAAAACCGTGGGCAGGGTCGATTTGACGACATCACGGACCCGATGGCGGAAGGTTTTGCCGGCTGGGCGTGGGGGGCCAAATTTGCTGACTTCAACAATGACGGATGGGAGGATTTGTATGTGGCCAACGGCTATGTGTCCCAGCCGGACAAGGATGATTTGTGAATGTTTTTCTGGAGGCGGGTCGCGCCTCAAATTCCAGAAGAGGGTTTGAAACCCACCGCCACTCCGGGCTACACGCGCAATTTTCGTGATCTCAATGATCTCGTTTCCCGCGGCAAGTCTTTCAGCGGGTATGAACGAAATCCATTATTTTTAAATCTGAAAGGTCAGGGCTTTTCCGAGACCGCCGCCCTGCTGGGGGTCGATTACAATGATGACTCGCGGGCGGTGGCAGTCATCGACTGGGATCACGATGGCGATCTTGATATGTGGGTCACTAACCGCACGGCGCCGCGGATCCGCCTGTTGAAGAACAACTTCCCGCGCACCTCCTCGTCGGTGGCCGTCCGGCTGGTCGGCAACGGCACAACGACCAACCGGGACGCGATAGGCGCGCGCCTCGTGCTCTCCTCCGGCGCCCAGCCGGCACAAATGCGCACGGTTCACGCTGGCGACGGATTCATTTCTCAGTCGAGCGTCTGGTCCCATTTCGGCCTCGGCCAGGAATCCGGAGACATCAAGCTGACGGTCGCCTGGCCCGGTGGTACCACCGAGACATTTTCCGGCCTCCAACCCGGCGC
>JALRGB010000764.1 GCA_023253575.1 Verrucomicrobiales bacterium | reverse complement strand
ATGGTGCCAGACAGTGTGGTCGAAACCCTGGTCTTCTGGACGGCAAGGATAATTGTCCCCCAAATGCCACTTACCAATCATGGCCGTGGCATAGCCGCTCGCTTTGAAAACCTCGGCCAGCGTCAACTCTTCTGGATGCATCATCGAGCGACCGTTGATCGTGTGCCAAACCCCCGTACGCGTGGAATATCTTCCAGTTAAAAGCGCGCTGCGCGTCGGCGAACACGTCGGATCAACATGGAAGTCAGTCAGACGTACGCTCGACGCATGAAGTCGGTCCAGATGCGGGGTCTTGATGACCGGATTGCCGTGAGCTGCCACCTCGCCGTACCCCTGATCATCCGTCATGATCAAAATAACATTAGGCGGACGTGCGGGCCTACCTTCCGCACTGGTCGGCGAGAAGCAGGCCGTCACCACCGCCGCCAACAGACAGAAATAGAAAATGAATGATTTCATGGGGATCGGAGCCACGAATGGACCGCCAGAAGCGCTCCGGCAACTAGGATCAACGTGAACGGAAGTGCGAGCCCAGCAACCCCCGGGCCCGACCACCACAAATGACCGTCCATCTCAAATAAATAGACCAGATAAGATCAGAGAACCACCCGCCAACGACAGCCTCAGTTCTTCCCCCATTGCCAGCCACAGGTTGTGTGTGGCTCAAAAAGTGTATACTCATGAATTGCCTGTCACCCGCGGCCAATCGACTTGCTGTTTGCACTCGAGGCAGTCCGCTTTTTCGGTTTCGGCGCTATCCTCCTCTCCTGACTCTTCATTTCCTCTCCCATGAAGTCTTTTTACGCCGACCGCGCTGTTCGCCAGCGTCTGGTTGAATTTTTGGGCGGTGAATCCCTGGAGACAGCCACCGCGCTGTATTTGAGCCATTTGGACGGGTGTCATTTCCAGCGCTCGGAATTGCATCCTCCCGGGGATCTACAATGGTTTCTTGACCGCGAGCTGGATATCGCGCGATCCCTTGCCGACCGACATTCTCTGCTGCTGCATCTCGACGTCGAGTACGTCAACTTTGACGCCCCGGCTGAAGCGTATGTGGATCCATGGCGGACCTTCGAGCTTCAGGAACCCGTGGTGCGAGTTATAGAAGAACTTTTAGTCTCCTGGGGGATTCAGCCATTACATTTAATCACCGGTCAGGGGCATCATTTTGTGTGGAGGGTTGGCCTGCATTCGGAGGTGGGTCGGCGTCTGGCCGCGCTCGCTCCAGCTCCCGAGCTGGTGGGAGCGTGTCTGGAGCGCTTGGGCGGCGGGGTGGCTGCCACCGTGACGCAAGAGTTACAAGAGGCATTTTCAGCCACCTCACTCCTGATCGAGTTCGTAGCCCACCGCATCAAAGCAGCGGCCGCCCCCCTGTCATTGCTGCCCGTCGAGATGACAGCGGTCCATGTCGGCCCGTCCACCACTCATCAACGGGAAATGATTTCAATCGATATTTCCGAATATGGCGACCCGCTGCACACGCGCTTGGTCCGCATGCCATTTACCAATTATTTGAAGCCGTGGCTCACTGGGCTGGCCCGCGATTTGGGAATTGAAGGGGAACTCCCGTGGTTCCGTGCCATTCCGCTCCATGAAATGGACGTGCGCCAAGCCATAAAAGTCCGTCAGGATGACAATGATGTCAAAGCGCTGGCCCGCCGGGCCAACGTGCGCATCCCGCTGCAAGAAGAAGGAACCTCGCGATTACTGGACCAATACCTGCAGTCACGATTGCGGAAATTTCACTGTCATTTTTACGACACCCAACACGACCCGCGCGACACTTGGCCCGAAAGGTATGCCCGTACCCCGCTCGATCCGCTGCCTCCGTGCGTGCGCACACTACTGCAATGGCCCAATGACCGGCTGCTAAAACCAGCGGGCATGCAACACGTGACCCGCGCGTTGCTGGCCGAAGGATGGCACCCACGGCACATCGCCGGGTTGATTCGATCAAAATTCGAAGACCCCAGTCACGGATGGGATGGCTGCTGGCAAGACTACGAACCCGGGACCCGCGCCGATTTTTACACCCGCGTGTTCGCCGGCCAGCGCGCCACCGGCGCCGACCGCCTCGTGGACTTTAACTGCACCTCCACTCAGGAAAAAGGCTTCTGCCCGGGCCCGGCCCCCGGAGGGTGCTCACTGCAACACCACCACCAGCTCCTCACCCAGCCCCCCACTCCATGACTCCTTGGACCATCGGCCTCTCCACCGGCTGCTTCTACAGCCGCCCCCTCGAAGATGTTCTCGATCACATCCACGATCATGGCTTTGACACCATCGAAGTCTGTTCGTTTCCGGCGCATCTTGATTACCACAATCAAGCGACCATCGCCCGGGCCGCGGAACGAATGCAGAAACTCGGCATGCGACCGGCCTCGTTTCACGCGCCATTTGCCGACCGAATTGACATTACCGCACTGGATGAAACCGCGCGCCAGGCGGCCGTGCGTGAATTAATAAACGCCAGTAACGCGGCCGCCGCCCTCGGGGTTGAGACGCTCGTCCTGCACCCGGGACCGGAAAAGGCAGGTCGGCCACCCGAAACAGAATTCATCGACCGCATGCGCCATGCCGCAGAATCGCTGAACACCGTGGCCGACCACTGCTGCCAACGGGGAGTGCACCTCGTGCTCGAAAACATGCTGCCCCATCTACTCTTCGGCCATATCAACGACATGATGTATTTGCTCGGCTCCATCCGCAATTGCGACGTCGGTGCATGCCTCGATACCGGCCATGCCCATCTGTCCGGAGAACTCGCCGGCGTGATTCACAAGCTTTCCGGCCACCTACACATGGTCCATGTCAATGACAACCGAGGCGACCGCGATGACCACCTGCCTCCAGGGGAAGGCGACATCGACTGGCCATGGATCCTGCGTGAACTGCAACGCCATCGGTTCTCCGGCATCCTCATCCTCGAACTCTCCTCCCGCCCGCAGGAATCGATCACAGAGATGCTGGATCGCGCCCGTCAGGCGCAATCATACTTGGTCAATCTTATGCTCGGTATGGACGGCTCGTAACCACCGGTTTCCCTCAAGACCACTTGCCCCACCCACCGCCATCCACCACACTTGCCCTCATGGATCCTGCTCTGCTCACCCTGCTTCGCTGCCCAGTCACGCAACAATCACTGCGTTTGATTACGGCCGCCGAAGCCGTGAATCTCGGCTTGGAAGCGAAGCCAGTCCTGCTCCGCGAGGACGCCAGTGTGTACTATATTTTTGAAGACCATGGGTTTCCACTCGTCCTCCCCGGCACGGGAAAACCCGTCCCCGGCCGATGAGCGGCCACTCAGATTAGCCACCCGCACCAACTCAGGATCACCCGAGCGCCAGTACCAACGCGCACTCAGCAGATTCGCGCGGCGCCCGGCTCACTCTCCTCATTCCGCCGGGGTGACGCCCAGTACGATATTAAAAACAGCGGCCAGCGCGCCCGCCTTGGCCCCCGGCAACGGCGCAAAATCAACCGTCAGCAAATCGCGCGCCGCCTGGTCACCCGTGCCTTTCCACAAAAAGTCACCCTCGTTTTGCGGATGCCCCTTGATATAACACTGGCTCGTCCATTTAGGCTGCCCAGGCAGTTTGACCGCCACATGAATGTGCGGCGCCCGCCCCGGATAGGAAACCGGCTTGATGGTGCGAAACACATACTCCCCAGTGGGTCCCGTCAGACACCGGCCAAACCCCTGAAACCCAGCATCACGCCGAGCCTTGTCCCCGCCTGATCCACTGTGAAGATAAACCCCAGTCGCATCACACTGCCAAATCTCCACCCGCGCGTCCCGCAACGGCTCACCTGCAGGATTGAGAATACGGCCGCTTAAATAAGTCACCTCCCCAGCCGCCTGCTTCTCAGCATCATTGACCCGTAACAAATCATTGTCCGTGTCGAGCGGCAACCGGTCCGGATAAAAAGGCCCCTCCGTCTGCGTCGGCGTCAACGCCATACCGCCAGCCAACGCCGATGGCACCGCCGCCATCACGGCCCCCATACCAAAACGTCGAATAAAATCCCTGCGATCAGCTGACAAAAAAGCGCCGGGGTGAGTGCGAAACAACAGATTCATAAAAACAAGGGGTTAAAAAGAAGGAGACAACGCGCCGGTTTCCATCCAGCAACCATACCACACCACGATCCATCCATCTTGTAAAGCCCCAGCCGCCGCCACAGATATCAATCCGGCGGCGGCGAGAGGTCGCTCCTTCAGCGGTGCGACGACTACCATCTGCTCAAGCACCGGCTGCGGCTGCGGCCAGACCAGGTGCCGCACGGGCAGGCCGACCTGGACAGCCTGCGGCCGGCATGGATCCGCCTCCATCGGCTCGTCGCGGTGCCGTTCCGCACCTTCCGGCGGGGACTGCTCGTGGCGCTCGGCATCCGCGCCGCCGACGGCCATGCCCACGGCGAGGCTTTTCCCGAGATCGCCCACCGTCTCGGACCGGTGCCGTCGCTGCGGTAACATTCGGGGTACTCCAGACCGCACGTGACCCGCCGGAGTATGACCACACCATGCACCGACGTGATGTTC
>JALRGB010000746.1 GCA_023253575.1 Verrucomicrobiales bacterium | reverse complement strand
CTCCCAGTGGATCGCCCTCCATCCACCGCCAGTCCCCTCGTCTTCGACCTCCACCCCTTCAGAACCATCCGAAGAACCGCCCACGCCACCCTCCGAATCCACACCCGAGACCAGTCCAGAATCGGAAATAACTCCCAAACTCGAATTGGATTCCACTCCCGAAGCGGATTCCACCTCGGAATTAGAACCCACCTCGGAGCCGGCCGCCGCCACCGAAGCGGAAACGGCCACGCCCGATGCCCCGACTAACGAATGACGACAAACGAATGACACAAGGAGGGCAGACCGTCCGAACCCACGGCGGCCGCCTCAGTAATCAGGAAGCGCGGGGCGCGGCCAGCGGGCGGGCCAGCGGCGGCGGGGACGGCGCTTTGATGCCGCTGGCTCGCACGATGGCCAGACTTTCCTCCACGCTCAGACCGCGGCGAGCATGCTGGCCGTAGCCGTCAATTCGTTCTTTCCAGACGGCCTGCTCCGCCGCCGTTGGGGTATAAGGTTTGCCATGGGGGACTTGCTGCCCGACCAAAATGGTCAAATACCCGTCGATACCAAAAGAATTAGCCGGATGAATCAAAACCGGCCCAGGAAGCACACTCGGGCCGTTCTCCTGGAAATACCGGACAATCCGGGCCGCCCCGGCCAGATCTGTGTCGGACCGGCAGGCTCGCCAGAACGGGGTATCGAGTCGCTGGTTGAATGCGTAATGAGCGGCCAGAAAGTCCCGGATATCATCCCACCCACTCGTATTAAATTCGTTGTACAGCTCGATAATGGTCGGGGTCGGCTCCTGCAGACTGTCCACCAGCGAGTCCGCCAATGTACTGGCCTCGACGCAAATGACTTGCAGGGCGGTGGCTTCCAGCGGCTCGACAAATCCCGCGGCATTTCCGATGGCAACGACATTCCCCTGCCAGAGGGATTCGTAGCGACCGGACCGGAATTTCACGAGGCGTGGTTCACTGGCGAGGCCCGGGTTTTTGCGGCGAAACTCCGCAAGGGCGTCCTCGTCACTGATGAATCGCGACGAATACACGTAGCCACGATTGATCCATTTTTCGTGTTCGATCTGCCAGCACCACCCGGCATCCATTGTCTCTGCCACGGTGTAGGGGAGAATCGGCTCGTCCGCCCGGCGCGGCCAGCCCGCAATCACAGCCCGATCACAAAAAAGCGAGCGGCTGTAATCGACAAACGGGACGCCCAACGCCCGGCCCAGCAGCTCACTGCGAAACCCGGAAGCATCCACAAAAAGATCAGCGGTCAACCGGCGACCATCCTTCAGCTCCAGGGACGTGACCCGGCCGTCAGCCACCTCCGCCCGCTCCATGGTGCCATCGGTGATCGTGACTTTCTCCTCGCGACACATGGCTTCCAGCCAGCCAACCAGCTTCACGTTCTCGATGTGAAACGCATGATTATTGTGGAAGTGCGGTGTTCCGTCGGGCTTGCGCGGGAAGGCTTTACCATGAGCCATGCACGCGGAAACAATACCCATCCAAGGGGTCGCTTCGTCATGATAAAAACCGAGGTTCCGCTGCATCTCGGGCCATCGTTTCTCATACTCCCGGGCAAAGGTGTAATCAAAATCCCGGGCCCCCCACTTGAACCGGATCCCCAGCTTCCACGTCGGCTCCGCCATCTCGTAAAACCGCCCCGGATCAAGCTTAAGATATTCGAAAAAGTGCCGCGGAAATGCCGCCGTCGTCCCCTCGCCCACTCCAATAATGCCCAATTCCGGACTGCGTACCACCTCCACATCCAGATGTGGAAGCTTGCGTTTAAGCGTGACAGCCGCCATCAGACCAGCACTGCCACCACCAAGAATCAAAACTCGTTCAATGCGATTTTCAGACACGGGGATATCTTCGGGGATTGGAAACTTCCACGGCCCCAAGCGGGAGCCGTGCGCCTTCTCAGGCAGTCCTGTCATATCAAAGTGTCCGGCGCAAGCATGAGGACATTTTTTCCGTGAAATCAGACATCATGAAAAAACCTGCACCAGCCAGCCACGGCGCCGACGATCCGATGGAGGAACGCGATCGCTTTCTCGCCTCCGTCGCTCCGGAAAGTTCTTATCACGCGCTCTTTAACCTGATGCCGGGCGTCACTTTCTTCGCCAAAGACCGCCGCTCCCGATTGATGGCCGCAAATGCCCACTTCTACCGGCGCTTCGGATTCCGCACCGAAGCCGAATTGGTCGGAAAAGATGATTACCAGCTGGCCCCGCCTCGCCTCGCCGAACACTTTCGCCGGGACGACGAGGAGGTCATGACCACCGGACGCCCCAAACTCAACATCGCCGAACTCTTCTT
>JALRGB010000731.1 GCA_023253575.1 Verrucomicrobiales bacterium | reverse complement strand
GGCGAGGACGCCGCCGGCGGGCACGACGAGGGCGGCACGACGGGTCAGGGGCTGCTCGTGAATGCTCACGGCCCAACCCTGGCAGCCCGTGTCAAGGAGTCAGCCCCGAACGGCCTGTGCAGGTCCTGGGAGGACGTCGCTGGCTTGGAAGAGCGGTAGTTCACTGAGCCCGATGCGGGTAATGAGCCATCCGCAGAACAATCCGATCAGCAGGCCGGCTGTGGCCGACGAGAACACGCTGATAGTAAACTTATTGAGGAGGATGTCGAGGGCGGCGACGAGCAGGCCGGCGCCCGCTCCCACGACGGCTCCGGTCCACCCGGCGCCTTGAAAGGCCGGGGCGAGCGCGACGCCGAGCAGGCAGGCGAAGAGCACAAAGCCAGCGCGGGCCAGGCGGAGTGTGGTGGTGGGTGACATGGGGGATTGGACTGGCGGCCATGATGCACGTCCTCGGGCTGGCCGCCAGCACGCATCGGCCGGGAGGTGGGATGGAGGAGATAATTTTTGGTGATTGCCAGTGAGATATTTGGCGGGAAAGTGACTTCAATGGCGCATCGCAATGACCAGGGCGCATGGAGAGAGACGCTGGAAGAGCTCGAGCAATATGCGGTCGAGGTGATCTTTGATCGTGCCCGCGGGGTGAAGGCGGCTTTATTGCGGGGCGGGTTGTGGGTGTTGTCTTTGGTTTTCCGGGTTTTGGTGTGGTTGCGACATTTTTTGTACCGGGTGCGGTTCATTTTTCGGGACCATCATTTAGGCACGTTAATTATTTGTGTGGGGAACCTGACGATGGGGGGCACGGGCAAGACGCCGGTGGTGGAGATGCTGGCCCGTTCTTTGCGTGACCGGGGTCGCCAAGTGGCGATTTTGAGCCGTGGATATAAGAGTGCGCGGGTGAAAAAGCGGCGTTTCACGCTGCGGCAGCGGGTAGGGGCGTGGTGGACGGGGCGGGTGTTGCCCCGGCCCGGGCCGCGGGTCGTCTCGGACGGGCGCACGGTGCTGCTGGATTCCCGGCTGGCCGGGGATGAGCCGTTTATGCTAGCCAAAAACTTGCCTGGGGTAGCCGTGGTGGTGGACAAAGACCGGGTCAAGGCCGGCCTCCATGCCATCAGCGAACTGGGGGCGGACACGTTGCTGCTGGACGATGGGTTCCAGTATTTGCGGCTGCGGCACCGTCTTGACTTGGTGCTTGTTGATTGTACAAAGCCATTTGGTAATGAGCATCTGATACCGCGGGGTACCTTGCGTGAGCCGTGCCGTCACCTCAAGCGAGCGAGCTATATTTTTATCACTCGTTGTGATGGTTCAGACAATTCGGAATTGATTGCCCGGCTGCGCCGTCACAACCGGGTGGCGGAGATTATCGAGTGTGCGCATCAGGCGCGGTATTTGGTGAATGCGGTGACGCAGCAGAAGAAGTCGTTGGAGTTATTAAAAGGGAAGTATGTGGGAGCGATTAGCGGCATTGCGGGGCCGGAGAGTTTTGAGGAGGGGTTGCGTCGTTTGGGGGCGATGATTGACACGACGCGCCGCTATACGGACCATCACCGGTTTACGGAGGACGAAGTGTATGGATTTGTCGAGCATTGCGAGCGTCGCGACTGCGACATGATCGTGACGACCGAGAAAGATTATGTGCGTTTTCCGCGGCTGCCGTACACGGACTTGCCGGTTTTTTACCTTCGGATGCAGATTCAAATTTTGAGTGGGCAGGAGTCGTGGGATCGTTTGGTAGACCGTATTTCGACCGGGCGACTGGCGGCGCCGCGGGTTGGGAGGGGAGGGGTTTTGGCGGGCCGGTGAGGGGATTGAGGGTCAGGTTGCTTTTCCATGGCATCTTGGAACGGTGTGGTTTAGGAATACCTTATGGCTTTGTCCTCTCCAAACTCGATCGCCCCGTCTGCGCCCGGCCCGTTGTCGTCGCTGCGTGGGGGTATGCAAATGATGGTGGGTGAAATCAAGCGCCAGCCAGTGGTGTCGCTCATGATGTTGGTGGTACTGGGAGTGATCGGATTTTTCTACGGATGGATCACGACCTTTGGTCCCGGGCATACTTACTCTGCGTTTTATTGGTTAGAGAGCACGTGGAACCGACGGACTGGCTATGAGCATGGGTATATTGTGCCGTTTCTTTTTGTTTTTCTGGTGATGCGCCGGATGCCGCAGATTGTGGCGGAGTTGCCCCGGCCGAGTGTCTGGGGACTGGTGGCGGTGGTATTGGGGGCCTTATTTTTTGTGGCTGCGGTGCGCACTTTTCAGCCTCGGGTTGCGCTGGCCGGGCTGCCTCTGGTGGTGCTCGGGTCTTTGGCTTGGTGGCGCGGGTGGCGTACGGCGCGGCTGCTTGCCTTTCCTGTTTTATTGTTGTTTTTTGTAATCCCAGTGCCTGGTATGATTCAGGCGACCAATGGGTTGCAATTGTTGGCTACTGAGACGGCTTATCACTTGAGCAAGGTGTTGGGCATTCAGTCCAGTCTTTCCGGAAATGATATTTTTTCGATTCCGATGGACAAGTGGAAGTTCAATATTGCGGAAGGCTGTAGTGGCGTTCGGTCGTTGATGGCCTTGACGTTGGTCAGCGCGGTGTATGCGCATCTGACGCAAAAGACGTTGTGGAAAAAAGTCGTCTTGTGTGCGTGTTCGGTGCCGCTGGCGATCATCAGCAATTGTTTGCGGGTGACGAGCATTTTGGTGGTGGCGGAATATTTCAGTGCTGATTTTGCGGCCAAGACGTATCACGAGGGCTCGGGATTTCTCTTTTTTCTGATTGTCGGGCTGGCCGGACTGGCGGCGGTTGATTGGCTTTTAAATGGATGGGGCCGCAAGAAGGTAGTCGTGCGCCGGGTACCTGGGGCGGGTGGCGGTCAGGGCCCAGGACCGGTAGTTTCCTCCACCCCGACGGTTTGAGTACCTCTGGAATCATTCTATTTTTTCATGTTTACCGCCGTTCTTTCTTCCCCGGTTCGTCGCCTTGCCATTTTGGTGGTGGTCTTGGTGGGTACGCTTTCCATGTCGTTTGTGCTGCCTCGTTCGGAGGTCGCGCGCGAGGCGGCGATCCGCATGGAGCTTCCTGAGAGTTTATCCTTGTGGACTCGGAGTGGTGATGGCGGACAGACGTTTCAATACTGGCATGGCGTCCCATTGCCGGTCAGTGAAGCGGAACACCGGATGTTGGCGGCTGATACCGAGTTTGTGAAAAAGCAGTACGTGCTGTCGGATGTCGACACCAAACTGCCTGTGATTCAGGACCCGAAGTT
>JALRGB010000631.1 GCA_023253575.1 Verrucomicrobiales bacterium | reverse complement strand
AGTCCGGACATTTTGGACCGGGCGAAGTGGAGGAATACGCTGATGTGGCACCCGCATTCGCGGATCACGGTCGGCGTTGAGTATAATCCGCTCGCAGATGATGTGCATCCACTGGCCAATTTGATGGTTTTACAAGAGACGTCGGACCGCCCAGCCGTCATGCTCGGCACCAGTAGCGACCGCATCGGTACCCCCGACGGACAGGCGTATTTCCTCACGGTGGCAAAGGACATCGAACGGTGGGTCGGGCTGCCCGTCGCCCCGTACGCCGGTCTATCCTACGGTACCTACGACGACGAATTGATCGCCGTGGGCGGACTCAACGTCAGACTCAATAAAAACTTGAGCGCCATGGCGATTTTCGACGGCCATGAAATCCATCCCACGCTCAGTTGGGCCCAAGATAATTGGTCAATCGGCCTTATCCTCGCGTTCGGCGAAAAATTGGGCATGAATGCCACTTGGAGGTTCTGATCCCCTGCCCCATCAGGGCATGATGGCGGAAATGCGGTGGCCAGGGCATGGGATCGGGAAATTGGCGGTGTTTGCCGTGGGGGACTGTCGATTGCGGGCGTCCCGGATTACAATTTTTCCAGCCATGTGGGGGAGGCGTATTTGACGAGCGCCAGCGCGGTGGCGGCATGGAGGACGTCGGTAAAGTTGGATGACGGGCGGGCGGACGGGGAGAGGGCGGTGGCCAGCGCCTGGATGGCGCCTTCGGGCATGGGCACGCCTTGCACGCTTCCTTGGTGGAGTAATCCGTGGCGGGTACGGCGTTGAGCGGCGCCGGCGATTTTTTTTCCTGCGCAGACGACGTCGGACTGGACTGGCTGCAGGAAGCATTGGCCACCTCTTCCGGGAAGCGGCGCGATGGCGAGGGTAGCCTCAATGTGCAGGGCTGACAGGGCAGTGACGAGTGCCGCATGGATGTCGTGGTAACGGCCAGCTGTATTCCGGCTCGCGAGTGGGTGGCTGGTGGGAATGACCAGCGAATACGTCCAGTCAGCGCGGTGATCGACTATCCCGCCACCCGTCCAGCGGCGCACGAGTGGCCGGTCGGGGAAGGCGGTTTCGACTTCGCGGCAGGGGACAAAACAACCGAAAGAAACCCACGGGCCGGCCCAGTGATAGACGCGCAAGACCGGTTCGGTGGATGTCAGCAAAAGTGTTTCATCGATGGCCATGTTGAGCGGGCCATCGCGCCGGGTGTCGTCTGACCAGAACCTGAGATGAGCGAACATCACGTGTGCGGATGGGGCTTAGGCGCGGCCGCCGGGTGGCCTCGGGGCCGGGCCGCTGACTGCGGGGCAGGCCTGACTGCCGACGTGGTTCCGTCATGACGGCTGGCGGTCACAGCCGTGGTTTTTCCGGGGTGATCGGGCCGTCGGCGTAGCGAAACCCTTGGACTTTCATTTTCCGCCGCCAGACGGAGGTGCCGCCGGTCGCATAGAGGGTATCGAGGGTGGCCCCGCCCAGTTCCACGTTGCTGAGCCAGCCGGGGGCGGGTTTGGCAAGGATGGCATTGACGCGACCCGCTTGATCGCAGATTTGCACGCCGGCGCCGCTGGCGACGTACAGGCGTCCGTCTTTGTCGACACAGAGGCCATCGGCATTGGAGTCGCTGTTATCGGGCAAATGGAGGTGAAAATACGGTTGTTTATGGCGCAGCGAGCCGTCGGAGGCGATCGGGCAGCTATAGACAAATTGTCCGGTGGTATCGGGCGTCCCGGCTGGTAATTCGGGATATTCCCTATCAGGTAATTGAAGTAGGTGGGCTGCACAACCTCATTCCAAAGTGTGGCCACGATGTCCGGCTTGAACTCGCCGTAAACATCACCTTTGGCGAT
>JALRGB010000626.1 GCA_023253575.1 Verrucomicrobiales bacterium | reverse complement strand
TCATCATGGAATAAAAATGAAAATGCGGGAAAAACCATCAATTACCGAGCGGCCGACTGCTGCTGCACTCGGTAGAGCGCCGTATCCGTACGGATAAAAAAGGCTCCATCACAGGCGGCCATGGAGGCCCATTGTTGGCCCTCCAGTGAGTTCTCCGCCAGCTTCTTGAATTCCGGCCCGGAAGCCAGCACGAAAGTACGGCCTTCACGTGATGAGACATAAATGCGGTCGTCCGCAACCACCGGCGAGGCATTAAAATTCCCTCCAAGCCGCTCACGATAACATTCCTCCCCCGTCAACGCCTGCAGCGAGGTCGCCATCGCCTGGTCCCCGACAAAAAAGACCTGCTGCCCTACCACCAACGGCGACGGAATCGTCGGCACGTTCTTGCCGGCCGTCCAGACAAGCTCCGGCTCGCCTGCCACCGCACAACGAACCGCCTGCAATACCGGCTTCATAAAGCCGGTGCTGAAAAAAACCAAACCGTGACCTTCCACCGGACGGGCGCTCAGAGAAAAACCAAGTTCCCCAAATGCCCGGCGCCACAACTCGCGCCCGCTGGCAGGATCATACCCGTAAATCCAGTCCGCCCCCGTACTGAAAACAACTGGCTGCCCGTCCCTCTCCAGCACCAGCGGCGTGCCGTAGCTTTTCTGGAGCTGGGGGTTTTCATGCAGCGCCCCCGAGCGCTTCGTGATCCACGCCACTTGGCCTGTCGCCGTCTCTAATGCCACAATACGCTGCGTGTCACTGCCATCTGCATGGAAAATCACTTTGTCTTTCCAGACGACCGGAGTGCTACCCGGGCCGTTCTCATGCATCAACTGGATGTCCTGATTGCGCCAAACGACGGTGGCGGTCGCCGTATCCACACAAGCCGTGCCAAACGTCCCAAAATGCGCATACAGCCTCCCCCCGTCCAACACCGGTGTCGGCGAAGCATAACTATTTTGCTGGTGAATCCATTGCGGATCCTTGATCACGAAAAGCTCGATGTCATGTACTAAGCGACCCGTGACGGCATCCACGCACTGGGCATGCAGCTGCACCCCGGAAAGCAAGGTCAGCGGCTGGTCGCCAGTATTGCCCTTTAGCCGCACCTTCGTCTCTTCTGGAGTGCAGGGGATTTCGCGGGCCGTCGTCATCCAAATCTTGCCGTCCGCGATAACCGGCGACGACCATCCGCGTCCAGGCAGCGGCGTTTTCCAAACGATGTTTTCCGTCTCGCTCCATGTCAGCGGATAACCAGTACCAGACGCATGCCCCTGCCCGCCCGGCCCTCGCCATTGCGGCCAGTCCCCAGCCACCGCCGGCACTCCCGCCACCACCATCACCCCTAACCATCCAGCCAGCCGAACCATCGACGACCCCGCCCACACACAACAGCCCCCGGTGAAGAAAGAATGAGACATGAGCGCCATTATATCGATTAATTCCTCCCAGCCACCAGAAACCACCGATGAGCCAGCAACCACGGCGGCCGACAAACAGGTCACGCCGAGCGACAAGTTGCGGCCGAGCACCGAGCGCCGCCGACCTCTACTGGCTACTCCGCCAGCGTGATCGTCGTGATTTGTTCTGCTTCGTTGCTGGCGGTTATTTCATGCGTTTTGGTTGATGCGCTACCGGCTTCTCCGACAGTCACCTTATAGCGACGGCCAGGCACCACTTTGAACGGCAAAATATTATTGAGATCCGCGCTTTCATCGCTGCTGGTCCCGGACCACGTCTGCGCGGCATCCGCCACGTCCTCGACCACCACGCGAGTGGCCACCCGGCGGCCGCCCACGCGGTCCAGAACCCGAATCAAGGCCAGCACACGCCCATCTGCCACCTGGTCCTTGCCGGTATACCGGTCGGTCACATTGACCGCGGATACCCAATCCAACCGGCGGTTCCACACCAATGGAAATGATACCCCCGTCTTCTTAAAACTACTCGCGTAAATCCGGTGCTCGGGTTTGGAGTCATCCGCCTTCGCGGCGTCACCCGCAAACCATCCGCGATCCAGTCCGTTGCCGTCCGGCTCAGCGGCCCCCGCAAACCGCCATCCACCATCCCACACTTCAATCCATGTGTGGTTGCCCCGCATGTTTGTCCACATCGGCGTGCCCGCCACCCGAGCCGGGATCCCGACGGCGCGACACGCGTCCACTAACAAGATCGACAGCCCGCTGCAGGTCGCCACTCCGCTGGCCATGCTTTCCAAGGCACTCTGGTCAGGCTTCTTCCGTCTCGTCGAATATTTGACATTCACGATTCCAAAAAGTTTTTGATTCAGCGCCTGCGCCGCCTCGCCCGGAGTCCGGCAGTCTTTCACCAATGGCGCAGCGATCTCGCGCAATTTGGGCCGGCCATTATCCCGAACTTCGTTCAAACTGGCATACGGCAGCACATCATTGAGGAAAATCTCCTTCGGCACCAGCGCCGCCCAGGGAGCCGCCGCCATCACTTCATAAGACTGCGCCACATGCTCTAGCAAAAATTCTGCCTTGAGCGTGGCCAGATCCACCGCCGGCATATTGTCGATGAGAAATTGCATCGCTTCCCGCTGATCAGCCGGCACATCGGTCAATGCCCGGGCCAATTCGACACGGTTATCGCCGGCTGCCTCCAGCGCGGCCGCGGTCGACGCCGGCCACCAGGGAGTGGACGCAATTTCAGCACCCGCGGGTGCCATGACCGCAAAAAGCGCGAGAGAGAGAAAAAGTGAGCGTTTCATGATTGGGTGATTTCCTTGATGAGGGCGTCCTGACGGATCGACCATCGACGGGGCGCGGACCCCGGCAAGATGAGTTCTACCGTGCATTCGTATCCCTCCGCAGTTGCCTTCAACACCGGGGCGCCGAACGGACCGGCCGGCGCCACCTCCAGCCCGAGCTCCTGCATTGTCACCGCCCACCGGTGATGCTGCTTTTGGTAGTCCTTCTGCGCATAATACACTTCCTGCAACATGTCCCGCGCCGGCGCCGAAACATCAGGCACAAAGGGCGCTTCCCCCGGAGGAAGCCCGGTGAATTGCACATACCCCCAGCGCTCCGGACGATGCATATCAACCACCCCCTGCGCCGACCAAATCCAGTTGTTCTCAGGCGTGTTCGGCACTTTGACATACCGGCCGTCCTTGACCTCGATCTGCCACTCGACACGCGAAAATCCCACGCGCCACGCATCACCCGGCTGCGGCGGCGACGGACGATGAGCATGCTCTCCCAAAACTTTCCATGGGATGGCGATTTCCACGGACCAGCCGTCATCGGTGTCAGCGGGATTGTTCAGCGTTCCGCGCACGTGCACGGCCGTTTTGAGTCCGGGAATTTCCCACTCATTCAACGCCGGCCCGCCATCCTTGTAAGGCTTAGGCATCAGCAGATCCCACCCGGTATTGAGCGCATTCATCTCGAATTCATAATAATCATGCGAATCGCTATCCGGATCGATAAATACCTCAAAGTCAGGGTCCTGAAAAATCACCGCATCATGCTGCGTAATTGTTCCCCACACATGCGGCTCATCCAGCGAGGCCGCGATGTAAAAATACGTCTCATCCCACAGCATCTTCGCCCGGGTGCGGAATCGCGGCTTCGGCTTGGCGTCACCTTCAATGTCCACAAAATCATCGGTCCACGGCGCCGCCACCCACGCCGCCTCATCCATCTTGCCGTCAATCACCAAGGGCTGCCCCGCCGGCGAACACACATACCCCCGCGGTACTTGCGGTTTGATTTTTAAACGCCAGTCGGAAAGAAACCCGGGCGCCGCCACTTCACTGGCAGCCACCGGCGCCGTCGGCGCCACAATAGCAGGTGTTTCAGCAGGCACCACGACGGTCGAAGCCGTCCCCAACAGGCAGGCAAGCAAGCATTTCATGACGACTGACCCTTCACTGCGGAAACTGGTTGGCAATCGAAGAATCTCAGAGAAAAACCCGATCACTCGGACCCACGACATCCAAGGCTTTACGATCTATGCCGTTGCCGGTAGTTTTATCTGTTATTCCCCCGCATGAAACGCTCGTTCCTGACTCTTTCCGCCCTATTTCTCATCCTGTGCAACCGCGCCGCGGCCGTCGACAGTGTGGTGGTTTTCAACGAGGTGAGTTATCATCCAGCGGTCGGCAGCACGAGTGGCGAGTGGATCGAACTGCACAACCAGATGGCGATCGACATCGATCTCTCGGCCTGGAAGCTCGTCGATGGGGCGAGCTACGAATTTCCTGAAGG
>JALRGB010000462.1 GCA_023253575.1 Verrucomicrobiales bacterium | reverse complement strand
CAGTCAAGGCCGGTATGAAATTGTTAAATGGTTTCCTAATTGCTATTACGGCAAAGAACAAGAGTATGTGGACAATGGTTGGGAAGTTGGCGAAGACTTATGGTTTAAGCGGCAGAGGCGGAGAGGCGGCGTAATCGGTTGGATCCTTGACGGAGGCGAGTTGAAACGCCTCGCGACGCTCGACGCATGTCCCGCACACGCCGCAGTGACGATCCCCGCCTTTGTAACACGACCAGGTGCGGGCGTAATCGATTTTGAGCTCAACGCCTCGCTGAACGATGCGGGCTTTATTCCAGGCGATGAATGGTCGCAGGAGGCTGAGCTGGGCGTAGGTTCCCTGAGTGATGGCTTCTCCCATGGCCTGCATAAAGCCTTCGCGGCAATCTGGGTAAATGGCGTGATCCCCGGCATGCGCTGCAATAACAATGGCTTCGGCACCAATGGTTTCCGCATATCCCGCTGCGACTGCGAGCATGATCCCATTGCGAAACGGGACCACGGTCTGCTTCATGGTGGCCTCTTCGTAGTGACCTTCGGGAATGGGCCCGCCGGAGCGAAGCAGATCGGAGTCGAACAATTCGTTGATGAAGGGCAGGCGGATGGTGCGATGAGGGATGCCTAACTTATTAGCGTGCCAGACGCCCAGGGGCAGCTCTCTGGGGTTGTGTTTTGATCCGTAATCGAAGCCCAGCGCGCCCACAATCTGATGGGATTGAGCGGCGTCATAAAGGGCGGTGACGGAATCCATGCCACCGCTAACGAGGGTTAAAACTTTCATAGAGGCCACTGGCTTAGAGGGCCACGTCTGGGAAGTGCGCCTCGGCAGTGAGCCGGATGCCGCCGCGCGGGGAGAATTCGCCACGAACCGAAGCCCGGCGCGGAGCGGTGGCGGCCACCAGATCATCGAGGATGCGATTGACGATATCTTCGTTGAAGGACGGGGTATTCCGGAAGCTGGCGAGGTAAAACTTCATGGATTTGGTTTCGACGCACCGTTGATCGGGCACATACGAAATATGCAAGCGGGCGGAGTCCGGCTGGCCGGTGACGGGGCACAGGGAGCTGAATTCCGGGTAATCCAGACTAATCGTATAATTGCGCTGGGGATTGCGATTGGCGAACGTTTCCAGAGTGGCGGCGTCCGGAGAGGCGGGGAGCCGGCTCTCCGAGCGCCCCAGCAGAGTGATGGTTTCTTGCGAGCGATCTGACATAAGACGGAGTGTAGGCGGGTTTAGACGGACTGCGAGCGCAGGAAAGCGGGTAAATGAAAGCGGGGCGAACGGGGGTTTTTCTTGTCTTGGCCCTTCATTTTTCGCGATTTTGCTGCAAACTGAACTTTATGGTTTCGATCTCCCTTCAATATGAAGGCTCACTTCATTGCACGGCCACGCATGGTCCGAGTGGCGCCCAGCTGCCGACGGACGCTCCGCGCGACAATTTGGGACTGGGCGCGGCTTTTTCGCCAACGGACCTCGTCGCTACGGCCTTGGGGACCTGTATTGTGACGACGATGGCGATTGTCGCCCGGCGCAAGGGGTATGAACTACCAGCGGTGACGGCCTCCGTGGAAAAGCACATGACGACCGAAGGCCCCCGCCGCATAGCCAGAATAGTGACCCGTTTGACCATTCCGCTCGCCGCAGACCACGCGGATCGTGCGATTCTCGAGGCCGCGGCGCAGGCCTGCCCCGTTCATCAAAGCCTTCATCCTGAAGTTGATAAGGAGATTTCCTTCGATTGGACGGGAGTACCGGCTTAGGCGGTCAGGGCATTTTTTGCGTTTCAGGATACCCTCCGACTTCCGCTGATGTCTGACCATCCAGCCATTGATCCAGATGAGATCATCCCGCCTGGGGCTTCGAGTCGACCGTATCGGACGGCATCTTCGACATCGGCATCGACCTCAGCTCAAAGTGCGCGCCCGCAGGTCGCTGATCTGCGCGGACTGCTGTCGCATTTTATTGCGAAATGGCTGGATGATTTACTGTACATCCCTGGGACGAAAATCCGCATTGGTCTGGATCCCCTACTGGCGCTCATACCTGGACTGGGCGATGCGGCCTCGACCACGGCTGGCGCCGCTATTTTGCTGATGGCGGTACGGCATCGAGCCCCGGCCCGGACTTTGGTGCGCATGGCCGGCAACATGGTCGGAAACGCGCTGCTCAATTTAATCCCTGTGCTGGGGCCGGCGGCATCGATTTGGTTTCGATCGAACTCCCGCAATAACCAGCTGTTGCAGAGACATCTCGCTGGGGAGCCACCGGGGCCATCCAGTCCGCAGACGAAAATCCTGCTTATCACGATGGCCGTTTTATGCGGGTTATTGTTTGCGGCCAGCATTGCTGTCTGGGTGACGGTTTTCCGATTGATCTCGAATTGGTGGAACTGACGGCGGGCGACAAGGACGGGGAGAGGATCTTAAATGGCGGCGAGGCAGGCTTGGGATCGGGTGGTGGTTTTAGTTGACATTCGCTGACGAACTTGGTTTTTGGGGTGATGATTGGGTTATCATCACGAGGTTGGAGATTTTCTTTCATCGGGCTGGTTGTGGTGGGCTGGCTGGCGGCGGGGGTGAACCGTGCGGGAGCGCAGGAAGTGCGGATCAATGAATTTGTGGCCCGCAATGATGCGGGACTGCGTGATGAGGCTGGGGTGAGGGAAGACTGGATTGAGCTGCACAACCGTTCGTTAGGGGCGGTTGATCTGGCGGGCTGGCGTCTGACTGATGATTCGACCGATCTGGCGCGATGGATTTTCCCATCACGACTGCTGGCACCGGGTGAATTCCTCATTGTTTTTGCTTCCGGAAAAGACCGGAGACCGGCGACGGGGAATGTGCACACGAATTTTCGGATAGATGGGGGAGCGGGTGATTTTCTGGCATTGGTGCGACCGGACGGAGTGGTGGCGGATTCTTTTGCGCCGCGCGAGCAGTTCAGCAATCTGGCCTATGGGTGGGGGGCGGACGGCCTGACTCAAGGGTATCTGACGCCGACGCCGAAGGCGGCCAACGGCGCCGTCTTCAAGCATGGGCTGAACGAAGTGGCCTTCAGCCAAGGGCGCGGGTTTTACACGGATGCACCGGAGGTCTCGATGACCGCATCGGTGGCGGGCTCGGTCATTCGTTACACCACGAACGGAACGCGGCCGACGGCGACGACAGGCCTGATTTATGAAAGTCCGATCAAGCTGCAGCCGGACACGGCGGGCACGACGCGCGGAACTCGTCGACTCCGGGCGGCGGCATTTCATCCTGACGCCGCGCTGCAGCGAGTGGCGACCCATTCGTATTTTTTTCTCAATGGTCTGACGGGACCGGCCATCGACGGACTGGTAAGCCAGACCAACACCAACAGCAGCACGCAAACGACGGCCATCAAAAACCATGCGACGTATGGACCATTGCTGGGCGAATCACTCGCGTCATTACCCGCAGTTTCCATCAATCTGATCCCGAGCATTCCCGGGCCTACGGAAACGCCAGCTTCGGTGGAATTCTTTCACCCGTCAGGGGCGGAACCAGGATTTCAAATTGATTGCGGGATTCAGGCGGTGGGCGGACACAGCATTGGTTCACCCAAGAATAATTTCCGACTGTCTTTCCGGTCGCAATATGGCGCCTCGACGCTCGACCACGACATTTTCCGCGATCATCCCTACGCCCGCGACCATGCTCCGGCGCGGCGCTTTGACCGCATCGCGCTACGCGGCGGATCGCATGACAGTTTTTTCTGGATGGGAGAGCCGGCGAACCCGCCGATGAGTGGGTTCAAGGGGGATGCGATGTATTTGCGCACGCCGGTGATGGACGACCTGCATCTCAACATGGGGCATGCGGCGCCTCATTGCCGGTATGTGCAGTTATGGATGAACGGTCGCTATCACGGGCTTTATCATTGGCGGGAGTACCCCAACGACGATTTCATGGCGAGCTATCGGGGCGGCAGCAGTGACGAGTATGACTTCACCAACGGAGCTAATACCTCGGAAAATGGATCAGCCACCTGGCAGGCGACGTGGCGGAAACTGCGCGCGGCGATGGTCGCCGGTTATGGAGAAGCGGCGCGCTGGATCGACCTGCCGCAATTCGCTGATTTCATGATTCTCAACTTTTGGGCGGGAAATGCGTGGGACTGGAATCCAAACCAGAACTGGATGGCGGCTGGGCCGAAGCTACCGGACCGGGGCGGCTGGAATTTTTTTTCGTACGACAACGATGTGATCTGGAATGATGCCAATGCCAACCTGACGATTCCCACGGCTCCGTATTATGTGAACACGCCGCGCCCGGGCGTAATGCCGCCGGACGGACTGATGGTGACCACAGCGACCAATGATGTGACGCTGATGGACCATGCGGAGTTTCGGATCTTGTTTCGCGACCGCGTCTACAAGGCATTTTTTCACGGAGGGGTGCTGGAGCCTGAGCGAGCGCAATCGATCCTCGATCACCGGGTGAACGAATTACGATTGCCGCTGGTGGCGGAGACGGCGCGCTGGCAGCCGGCGGCCGCGACCCAGAGGCCGTGGGACCGTGACGGCGAATGGATGACGGAAATAAAACGAATCCGCGATTCATTTATTCCATCGCGCCCCACCGCGGTCCTGAATCAAATCCGGGCGCGCGGGTGGTACCCGATCGAAGCACCGGAATTTGCAAAGCACGGTGGTGCGGTAGCCTCGGGAACGCAGCCGATCGTGACCACGACCACTCCGGGCACGGAAATGTATGCCACCCTTGATGGCAACGACCCCCGTCTCCTTGGAGGCGGGCTGCATCCGTCGGCGATACTGATCACGGACCCGCCCCCAGCCTCCTTCATCGTGACCGGCCCGGTGCACATCCGCGTGCGGGCGCGCCGCACGGCCGATGCGGAGTGGTCCGCCCTGAATGAAGCGCGTTTTCATACGGGTATCCTGTTGCCGGCCGGCCCCGATAACTTGATTATCAGCCAGATCCATTACAGCCCAACCGAGGGCACTGGACCGGCTGGCGACGAATTCGTGGAAGTCATGAATGTGAGTAAGGAGCGGATCGATTTAGGAGGATGCTCATTCGCACGGGGTCTGGATTTCACCTTTGCCCCTGAAACGATCCTTTTTCCGGGCGAGCGCCAAAAGGTGAGAAGATCGGATTTCCGCAACGACAGCGGTCTTGCGGCGGCCGGAGAGCGGCTGACCCTGATCCAACCCGGGGGCGCGGTCATCCGCTCGGTGACATACCGCCCCACCCTGCCTTGGCCGCCACAAGCCAGCGGCACCGGCCACAGCCTAATGCTTATCTCTCCCGAAAAAGCGGCCGCCACCGACGACTGGGCCGCCGAGGGACTGAACTGGCGTGCCAGCACCTACCCCGCCGGCACTCCGGACGCGAATAACGATCCATCCTACCCTGACTGGAAACAAATCCATGCCATCCCATCAGACGATGACGACCGGGACCACGACGGCCTGAACAGCCTGATTGAATATGCCACCGGCTCCGATCCGGACAGCCCCGACGTGACAGGACTGCCCTCTCTGCACGAAACGACCGAGGGGCGGGAAATTTGGATCTGGGCCGCCACCGGGCGGACCCATCTGACCATACACCTCGAAAACAGTCGAGATCTGATGACATGGACCCCCGCTCCCCCCATGACGGTGATCGCACGCGAAACAATCGGCTCGCGGGAAAAGATTGTCTTCCGGCTACCCCCGGAAAGCCCACCCGGAACTAGGCAGCACTGGCGCACACGAGTCACCGCCACCACCGGAGAACCTCAAGGATGATCACGAAAAGGTAATCATCGCAGGGATGATCATGACCAAAGAATGATCATCAAAGAGCCATGAGGCCTGCTGACGCGACCGCGGAACGGAATGCACCGAAAAGCGGAGATCGCGGCAGGCATGCGAAGAGCGTGTGAAGCGGCTGCGGACGAGTTCAAAAGACTACTACACCCTAAAAATTGACATAAAGTGTGAAAATTATAAAAAGTATTTGATTTATTATAAACATCCTCTAATCTATCAACCAGACGTCGAAGTTTCCCCCTCTCATTCGTTCATGGCGACGTTTTTTTTGACACCCTTATTTTTTCGCACATGCAAACGCTTAAAGTGGCCCGCACCTTGGCGGAAGCTCGATGGCAGAATCATTCACGGACCAGCACGCACACGCGGCTGTTTTCGCGCAACGGCGAAATTTTCGCGGCGCAGCGGCTTCATTCATGCCGGCTTCCGACATCGGCCTCCCAGCTCAAGTTGCGGGTGGATGGTCGCACGACAGAGTATGGGCAGAAGATTTTTGTTGGGTTACTGACCTTGGATTCGTTGAATGACCGGGTGACGGGTCCGGGTCTTGGGGTGAGCATTGATCCGGAGACGGGAATGGTGGAGGATCTACTGGGTGATTCCGGAGTGGTTGGATATGTGTACAGCGCACCGCAGGACCCCGGGGCTGAGCTATTTATTAGTTTAGAAGCGTGGGTCTACGGCCGCACGTTCATACCGCGGCTGCACATTAATGGCGAGACGATTGCGCTGCCGGCATTTTTGATTGATCTTGGCCAGACGTTTACCTCTTTGATTGGTGGTGAACTCGGTCAGGGAATCCTCCCTCGGGTGGATCACACAGAGTTGACCTTACGGCCGCTGGTGGACGTTCCGATGGCGCACGGGTAAACCGGGCGGCCTTTTCCCTTCCCTCCCCTCGGCCCTGATCGCGGCTGGGAGCTAGGGTTGTAGCGGGGGGCAGCTTTAAATTTTGCCGGACAACCGGCGGGCATCTCCTAGCTCCAGTGAAAAAAAGGGTCAGACACTTTTGACTGTCCTTTTATTAAGTGAAAAAAGGGTCAGACACTTTTAAAGCGTCAACCTCGTGATAAATGCCATAATTACAAAAAATATGGCGCATAGCGTTCCCTGCGACTAGCAGCGATGATGCCTCTCCGATTCGGAAGCGGGCGCCTGATGGCCTTGAAATTTCTAGCGGCCGGCGCGGAAGAAGATTTTCCCGGGTCGTTCGACAGAGGGCACAGTGAATGGGCTGGTGACGGGGAGCACCGACCATGAGACGAGATCGGGCGACTGTGAGAGCACCCCGATGAACGTGAGCGTGGGATTTTGGTCGACAGTGGCGATGCTGATTTGGGGCGGATTTTGCTGCAGGTAGATCAATGCGCCATCACTTTTGACCAGCGATGCGTAGGAGCCAGCGGAGGGACCGGTGGCGGCGCGGAAGTGGGCGAGGATCTGGGCACCGGTCAAGGCTGACGGGTAGAAAGCGACTTCATCGACGCGACCGTTGATGGGACTACCGCCGTTATCATAAGACCCGACGGAAAAAATGGCGCTGGTACTGGCATTATAATTCCCTGATTTACCGGCGGCATTGGTGGTGTCGGCGACGGCACCGTCAACGTATAATCTGGCCTGACTCCCATTCCACACGGCCACAACATGGGACCATTTATTGAACGTGTAGCGGCCACCGGTCAGATCCCAACCGACGTTACTGCCAACACCATCGTACATTCGCAAGTTCCAGCCCGTCGCTTGATCACGCTGAAAAAAGACCCAACCCGAACGGTCTCCTTCGGAGACACGATTAAAGACGGGGGCATCGTCATTATCGGAGGCCTCGGGCTGCGCCCAGAATTCGATCGTAAAAGCGGCGTCGGATGGCGGGTTTACTTCTGGAAGGAACGGGATGGCCGTATTCTGCTGGGCGGCATAATAGCTGGAAAAGTCCATGCCATCGGCAATCGCTCCTTTTTGATTAAGAATGACTCCTGCGGCATTTAATCCATCGGCAGCGGCACCCAGACTACCGGTATTATAAGAAGTCGTGACAAAACCCATTTCATCGAAGTCTAGATCATCCAGAGCTAGATCGTCTTCGATGCCGCTCATGCGCTGGAGCACGAGGACCCGCGGCTCGGAGCCGGGCTTGGTACCGGCCAAACCCGTTTGCACGGTGACATTCTCACCATTGGCGACGTTCGCCGTGCCGGAAGCCAAGACTGGTCCCTGAGCCGAGCCTTGGCGAACACTCCAATTCACAACGTGGGGCACGGAATCGAAATACCCGTTTAAGTCGTCCAGCACGAAAGAATTGAGAATCACTCCACGGTTGGCGCCGGGTGCGGGAGCGAAGGTGACGTAGTAGGCGAAACCAACCGGCATGGCGCCGGCCGCATTTTCGCCAATGGGCCGACCGGTGCGGAATGATTCGGACCAGAGGGCGCAGACCCCAGGCCAGACCGAACTTTGCACATATTGTGGAAATTCCCCGGGGCGTTCAGTGGTGTAACTTACGGTGATTTGCGGGGTCCAGCCGTTGCCTTCCAGATACGCATTTTCGCGTCCGGCGGCGGTCGACGGCATGGACACGGCCGAAGCGGCATCCCCATAGTCCTGAGGCATGGTTACTTTTGACGGAGTGACCGGCAAGATCTCGAATGGAAGGATAGTGGCGGGAGCGGAGGCGACCACGGCCGGCACCAG
>JALRGB010000492.1 GCA_023253575.1 Verrucomicrobiales bacterium | reverse complement strand
GGGGGGTATGGGTCGCAGTCTACCTCCACCCTTGCCATTCCGGCGGGCGTGAGTGAAGTGACGGTGCGGTGGCCAGACGGGACGTCGTCCCGGCATCCGGTTCCCACCTCGGGCCTGCTTCGCCAGCCATGAATCCTCGTTCTTTTCATCCGCCCCGCTGGTTGTCTCTTTTTGTCCTATGCGGGCTAGCAGTCGCGGCGGGTCCATGTTCGCTGGGCGCCGAAGATGCTGTGCCTCCATCGGCTCTGGCTGAACTGACGGCTTCTGAGGAAGTCCTGCTCTTGCTGACGCCAGCGACTCGGTCGCTCGGGGCGGGTGCCACCGCGCTGCGCCTGCCCAATGAAGATACCCTCGAGCTGTTTGCTCCGCAGGTGGCGGCCAATGCGCTGGGGCCCGCCGGCGCCGCCAATGACAAAGACTTCTCCATCCCCGGGGCAACCTCCTCCCAGTACACCCCCGGCGCCGCCGTCGTGACCGTCCCCCGGGCCGAATTAACGCTCTGGCCCGAACTCTTTGGCGCACTCGCCGGCTTCGCCGAAACGAAGTTTTTCCCCATCAAAGGCCGGTTTCTGGAAGGAGGACGCCAGCGCTACCAGTGCCTGACCGGACTCGAAGCATTGGCCCGTACCCCCGCCGGCGCTTGGTGGCAGGTTAAAGCCGAGATCGAAATCACCTGGCAGGCCCGCCCGAACTCCAAAGCATGGGAGATAGCTTCGTGGAAAACGCTCTCGATGAACGTCGCTGCCGCCCCGCAACTCGTCTTCTCAGAAGTGCTGGACTCAGTGCTGCCGCGGCCCGAAGACGTCTTGCGCGCCCGCCACTGCCAGCACGAAAACAATTTGGTCGATTATTTCACGCTCAACAAAATGCGCGTGGTCACAAATAATCGGTTTTACGCCGAATTCCTCGATCTCGATTCCACATTCCAACACCCGAGTGTGAGTGCGGCCGATGTCAATGGCGACGGATGGGATGATCTTTATCTGACTCAGCGGTGGGGACGAAACATGCTGCTGATCAACAATCAAGATGGCACCATGACCGATAAGGCAGGTTCTATGGGATTGGATGTCAAAGATTTCTGTAATTGTTCGCTTTTTGCAGACTTTGATAATGATGGCGATCAAGACGTCTTTATTGGCCGCAGTCTGGAGCCATCGTTGTATTTTGCCCAGGAAGCCGGCCGGTTTGTGGACCGGACACGGGAGGCGGTCGGTTCTCTGCCGCGTCTGGTTTCGGCGATGGCGGCGGCTGACTATGACGGGGACGGCTTGCTGGACATTTATTTGTGCACCTACGGGCCGACGGCGGGTGGTAAACCCGTCGATTCGTGGGCTAGCCGACTCTGCTCGCCAGAAATCGCCGCGGAAATGACGCGGCGCCAGACGTCGTCGCATCGGTACCTCAATCTTCTCGGGCCGCCCAACCTGCTGCTCAAGAACATGGGCGGTGGGAAGTTTGCCGCCGCCCCGGAAGCGACGCAGGTGGCCAACTGGCACAATACCAATCAGGCGACATGGGCGGATTTTGATGACGACGGCGACCCAGATCTGCATGTATGCAATGACTTTGGTCCGAGCACGTTGTATCGCAACGACCGCGGGAGCGGTTTTGTGGATGTGAGCACTGAAGTCGCCGGGACGGCGTTGCAGGGGTTTGGTATGGGGTCTTCTTGGGCTGATTACAATGGGGATGGTCGCCTCGATTTGTATGTGTCCAACATGTACAGCAAGGCGGGTCGGCGCATCACCGAGCAGATTCCCGGGCTTGACCCCCGGACTCCGTATTCAGCGGATGGAAGTTTATTGTTTCGCAATGACGGCGCACGCCTGACCCAAGTGGCTGGCACAGAGCCACCGGCCATGCTGGTGGCCAAGGTGGGATGGGCCTTTGGCGGTCAGTTTGCGGACTTTGACAACGACACTTGGCCGGATCTGTATGCAGCCAGTGGATTTTACACCGCACCCAAGGCCATTGCCGAGGAGGAGGATTTGTGAAGCGTCCTCTGGCGCGCGGTCGTGCGCCTTGACCCAGCCCAAGGATCGACGGTGAAAAGCGATGCTGTCTTTGAGGCGGCCACTCGCCGCAGTGCCGACGACCTCGCCCGAAACGATTGGGGTCGCAAGTCACTGAGCGGTCACGAGCGCAACCGGTTTTTCCTCAGCCGCGGCGGCCAGCAGTTTACTGACCTCAGTTTGCTGAGCGGAGCGGATCACAAAGGCGATGGCCGGGCCGTGGCCTTTCTCGACGTCACACGCGACGGGTGGATGGATGTGGCCGTGGCCAACACCAATAAACCATCGTTGGTGTTGTTTCGTAATGAACTGCGCCTGCCTCGTCGTGTCCTCGCCATCAGCCTGACCGGTGGACCGCGCTCGAATCGCGATGCCATCGGCGCCCGGGTCACAGTGCGGACTGGCACCCGGTCCCAAATGCGGGAACTGCACGCCGGGGAAGGCAATGCCGCCCAGAATTCTAAAACTCTCGTTTTTGGATTGGCCGAAGCCGCCACAGCTGAAGCCGTGACCGTGCGCTGGCCGTCCGGGAAGGTTCAAGAAATCGGCGCTGTACCAGCCGGTCAGCTGGTCCGGCTGGTGGAAGACCAGCCGCCAGAAATATCACCTTACTCGGCCGCAACCCCCGTTTCCCCTCGCCCTATTGGCGAGTGATGTTTCCCTACTGGCGAGTGATGCGGTAATACAACGCGGAGTCGGAGGCCGCCGGCTGGTGGGTAAAGCTGGTGCTCGTCCCGGTGGCTCCACCGGTCGGATAGTTGGTCGCTACATCTGGCCATGTCACCAGATTGTTGGAGGTCTCGACGAGGAACGTTTGACCCGCTTGGGACGTCCAAGTCAGCGTGAGCGCACCAGTGGCTTGATCGCGCACCACTCCGGTGATGACCGGCGCCGCGGGCGGGGTGGCTGCATTCGTGTTGATCTCCGCTTGGAGATAATCGAACTGAATCCAGCCGGTGGAGTGATTGTCGGGCTCGACGGCATCGTCGAGGCGTACGCGAGCGGACGTGGCTCATTCAAGGTTCGAGCGCGTACCCGGATCGACCAAGTGAGCCCGCGCAAGCGTGGCATCGTTGTCACCGAAT
>JALRGB010000425.1 GCA_023253575.1 Verrucomicrobiales bacterium | reverse complement strand
GCAAGTCGCCATGGGCATCCCATTCGCCCGCCCCGCCATTACTGCCATGGAAAATCTGAATGAACCTCACCCCTCGTTCCACCAGCCTCCGGGCGGCCAAACATTGCTCACCAAAAGGTTTTGTGACCCCTTGATCGATGCCATAGAGCCGCTGGGTGGCTTCTGATTCTTGGCTGAAGGCCATGATTTCAGGCACCGCCATCTGCATGCGGAACGCGAGTTCGTAGGATTTGATGCGAGCGGCCAGAGCGGCATCTTCGGGATACTCGATGGCAGAAAACCGGTTAAGGCGGTCGATCAGCGCGAACTGAGCCTGCTGCTCTTCGGTGAATACATCCGCCCCCGGCCCCGCGTAGGGCAACGGTCTTTTGGGATCGATGGCGAGTTGCACTCCTTGGTGGGCGGGGCCTAGATAATTTGCTCCGTGGGCCCCTAGACCGCCGCAGCAATCAGCGATCGGCTTGCCCATGACCACGAACTGCGGGAGGTTTTCATTCAGCGAGCCCAACCCATAGTGGACCCACGAACCAATGGTAGGAAACTGCCCATCAAGGACATGGCGGCCAGTATGAAATTGGAGCTGAGCACCATGATTGTTATCCGTGGTCCACATCGAACGCACAACAGCGATGTCGTCGATACAGCTGCCGACATGCGGCCACCAATCGCTCACTTCGATTCCACTCTGCCCGCGCTTGCTGTAGCCGACCTGCATGGGGAAAATTTTCGGCTGCACTTTATGCACTCCTGGCGACAGCTCGCGCAGATTGGTTTTGAGGTATTTGGAATCGAGTGCCGCCTTAAAAGGAGTCTCGTCGATGCTCTTTCCTTGATATCGGTTTAGATCGGGTTTGGGATCAAAGCTCTCCATCTGGCTGGTACCGCCGATCATGAAGAGCCAGATCACACTGCGTGCCTTCGGGGCTAGGGTCGGCAGGTGCGGGATCAGCGCTGCTGCCGGACCGGTGACCTCAGAGCCATTGGCTCGGGAGATGCCGTCCCTAGCCAGCAGGGAGCCCATCACCATCCCGGTCATTCCCATGCCGCAGTCTGACAGGAATGACCTCCGGCTGCCTCTAGCCTGCCAGTTGTTATTGTGAGTGCCTTTCATGGTTATCGGATGGAGATAAAATCGTTGTGGTTGAAGAGCACGAGTACGAGGTTCTCCTTAGCCCGTATCGACGGTTCCTTGGCCGGCGGCAGGCCGCCCGTATCGCCCACCGCCGCCGGAGTGAGTCGGGAGGGATCGACGAGTAAGGCCGTTTGGTCTTTAAGAAATTGGAGGCAGGCCGCCGTTTCCTCCTGCGAAGGAGGCCGGCTAAGGACCGCGGTGTAAGCGCGATCGATGAACTGCGCATCGTCCATCGTTTGGTCACTCTGGGGGCCGAGCTTGTCCATGATAGATTGAGTCAGCCGCCTCGATTGATTCTTGACCAGCCCACTGTTCGCGAGGGCCAGCGCCTGCTGAGGCACGATGCTTTCATCGCGCTTGTAGCACTCGGAGACGCCGGGACCATCCAGTGTCTGGGTGAATTCCATCACCTTCTCTTTGGCATGGCGGAAATAAACACTGCGTCGCAGCGTGGACTCCCCCGCCCCCTGATCCAGTTCCGGGCCGCCCATAGTGAAGTCCATGCTCCCGCTGGCATAAATCACGCTGTCCCTAACCACTTCAGCTTCGGCACGGCGCACGTTCATACGCCATAGCTGCACGTTGTCAGGATCCTTCGCCTCGTTCCTTGCCATCATGGCACCGCCGGATGATTTCATGCGATAGGCAGAGGACGTGACCATGAGCCGGTGCATCGCCTTCAGGCTCCATTTCTGGTTGATGAATTCTGCGGCCAGCCAGTCCAACAATTCCGGGTGCGACGGAGCTTTGCCAGCTTTTCCGAAATCGAACACGCTGGACACCAGCGGATGCCCAAAATGCCTCATCCAGACGTGATTCATGGCCACGCGGGCCGTCAATGGATTTTCCGGGGCGGTGATCCACTGTGCCAAGGCCAGACGGCGTCCGGTGGAATTCTGCGGGCTGATCGGCCCAAGCGGCTCGTAAGTGGCCGATTCCTCCATCAGCGCCTCGCGGGCGATAGCCAACGCCTCGCGGGCGGCCGTCAGTTTTTTCTCTGCTTCAGGTAGCGTTTCCTTGGCCTTGGCATCGCCCTTCGCGGCGTCAGTCTGCAAAGAAAGCGTCGTCCCTTCGGCCTCCATCGCGGCGTATTCCGCCGCTGAGAATTTCGCCTGTCGTTCCGCGGCAGCCGCAGCACGGGCCGCGGGCGCGGGGTCTCCAGGAATGATGCCGTATTTCTGACGCTCCGCCAAGATGCGCTGCTGCAGAGCTACCAGCGCTGTCCGGTCGCGCGATGCGTCACGGCTCGCAATGTCCGCCGCCGCGCGAAGGGAATCCGCATTTTCCGGAGCAGGCAGCGCCAGAGCCGCACTCCAAGCAGCAGCTTCTTTTTTCCCCGACTCCAGCACCCGCGCCTCTGCCTTCGCGAGGGTGTCCTTCACAGCATCCACACGCAAGGCCGGATAATAGCTCTCCACCGGTAGAAGCACCTCTTTGATTTCAGGCCCAGACAAGGCGAGAAACGCGGGAAAGCCAGGCTGCATCAGCTTGTTCTTGTCGGGTGTGGCTTCATTGCCCCGCGTGAAAACATAGGTCAA
>JALRGB010000410.1 GCA_023253575.1 Verrucomicrobiales bacterium | reverse complement strand
TCAGTTGGCGGCGGCGGGGGACAAAGATGGCGATGGGTTGCGGGATGCGGGGGAATTTGCGCGTTTGAGCAGCCCGGTTGATCCGGACACTGATGATGACGGATTGGGTGATTTGGTGGAAACGAAGACGGGCACATTTGTCAGTGTGTCGGAGACGGGCAGCTCGCCGACGTCTGCGGATTCGGATGGCGATGGGCTGGGGGATGCGGCGGAAGTGAGGGCGGTGCCAGCGACGAACCCGAATTTAGCCGATACGGATGCCGATGGATTTACGGATCCAGTGGAAATCGCGTTTGGCAGTAACCCAGTGGTGGCGGGTGATACCCCATTGACTTTTGTTATCGCCAATTCGGTGGCCGATTTTTCCGGAGTGCAGGGGCAGGGTGGCTGGGACTATGGATATCGTAATTTTACGGCCACTGGGCGGACGATGAATTATGATCCAGCGGCGGCCTTTATTCCATTTGCGGGCGGAGCGGAGGCCGGGACGCCGTATGACGGCGGACTGGAAGGCACTCAGCACTGGGAGGGCGGCAAATGGGACCTTTTTGCGCCGGGTGACCCTTGGACGGAGGTGGGACCTGAATCGCTGCATCCCAACGGCACCAATGGGGTGGCTGAGCATTGGGTTGTTCGCCGCTGGCGTGCGACCGAACTGACGGCTCCGACGGCAGTCGCTTTGACTTGGCACATGCGAAAAGGCAATACCAGTAATGACGGAATTACGGGCATCCTGTTCGTCAACGGCCGTCAGGTTGACTATCGCACGATTGCTGGCAACGACACCGTGGGGGTGATTCGCCATATTTATACAGTCTTGAAGCCCAATGATATTGTGGATTTGGCGCTGACGCCAACCGGCCGCACGCAGGGGTTTGACTATTCGGACGGGGCGGCCAACTGGCTGCGGGTTGACACCCGCTTGTCGGCGGCTCCGGTGCAGCCAGACGGCGTGCCGTTTTTCCCGCCGAATTCGCCGGACACCGACGCGGACGGGCTGGCCGACGGGTGGGAGCAGCATTATCGGCCGGGGCCGCTCACCGCTCTGTCGGGCGGCGTGGAGGATGCGGATGCGGATGGATTGACCAATGTCCGGGAGCAGGAGCTGGGTACTAATCCGACTCAGGCCGATACGGACGGTGACGGCCTGCCAGACAGCGCGGAAACAATGACCGGAGTCGTCGTCAGCGCGGCCAATGCCGGATCCAACCCCCGGCGCGCCGACTCGGATGAAGACGGCGTGAGCGATCGAGCCGAGGTCGCTGGACCCCAATTTTTCACCAATCCGATGCTGGCTGATTCCGATGGGGATTTGTACAACGACGGCTATGAATTAAGCGTGTTGTCCGATCCCACGCTGCCGGCGAGCACGCCCAATTCATCAGCGCTGGCTCACTCGATTGCCGATTTTTCGGGAACGCAGGAAAACAACAACTGGCGCTACGGGTGGCGTAACCTGACGGCGGATGGCGGTGCCGAGAATTATGATCCAGAGGCAGATTTTCTGCCGTTTGCCGGCGGGGCCGGTCAGGGCGACTGGAACGGGAGCGAGCAACAATGGGACGGCGGCGTCTGGCGCCTCAGCGGAGCTTCGCCTTGGACATCTCTGACCGCCAACTCAAGCCATCCCAATAACGATGGGCCCGGTGAACACTGGACGCTGCGCCGCTGGGTTTCAGAAACAACCGCACCAACCCCGCTCGCGCTGCGCTGGCTGACCGCCAAGGGAAATACCGGCTGCGGCGATGGCGTTACCGGCGCGCTGTACCTCAACGGCCAGCGCATCGATGAGGCGGTGGTGGCCTTCAATGACGGCGCCGGTCTGGCTCGCGTGTATTATGCGCTGGTGGGTCCCGGGGACGTCATCGATCTGGTGGTGCAGGCGGATGGTTGGAATGGGGCCAAGACCGATTGGTGTGACAGTGCGATTTCTTGGTTGCGGGTTGACGATCAGGTTCCGGCTGGAGCCCGACAGCCGGATGGTTCGTTTTTCATGCCCGAGGCGCCGTCCTTTGTCATCACCAGTGTCACGCGCGACCCGGGCACGGGTCAGGTGACGCTGGCTTGGCCGTCGGCCCCCGCCGCTGTGTATGACGTATACACCAGTTTTTCGCTGACGGCGGGAAGTTGGAGCCTAGTTTCACCGGCGGGCGGACTGCCCTCGGCCGGTTCCCAGACGACGTTTACGGACGCCAGTGTGGCTACCAATCCGGCCAACGCCCGCGTTTATTACCGGGTGACTCGGCGTTAGAAGCCACCGTGGTCGGGTGCTCATTGAGTCAGATTTTTCGCCCGTGAATCGCCCCTGTCATCCCCGAGGAATGAGGATGGTGGGGCTGCTGCTGGCCGTGGCCCAGTTGCTCGGTACGGCCGCCACCGCTGCACCAGAAAAAATCGAACAACCCGCGGTCACGGCCCCAGTGGCTGCCGTGCCCGGGACTAGGGTCGCCACCGCACCCGATCATCCTACCGCTGAAGGATGGGAAAGTGAAGCCCTCGCGGCCGCTGTGGCCGCGCAGTTGGATCACCTGAAAAAATACCTAGCCGGCGGGCGTGTGACGGCGGCCGATCTGGAACCGCTGACCACAGAAAAAGTTGACGGCAGTCAGGTCCAGCCGGCCTTGAGCGAAGACGCCTTTCACGATGGCTTCGTGCGGGTACGCCGCGGTCCGTGTTCGGCTGATCGCGTCGCCGGACGCCCGGCGCTCGCCGCTGAGCTGTCATCGCTTTGCCAGGGCCGCCGCGGAATGGCGGCTATCAAAGTCATCTCGCTGGAGCGCACTCCGGCCGGCACCCTGACGACGTTGGATTTCGAGTGGCATGCCGAGGAAAAGTCGGGCGGACGGAGGCAAGTGAATGCGACGTGGCTCGCGGTGTGGGATGGTGTGGTTGCGCCCCGGCTGGGATCGGTGCGCGTGACGGACTTTGAAGAAGTGATTTCTTTGCGTCCGGCTGGATTTTCGGAAATGACGGCATCGATGTTT
>JALRGB010000396.1 GCA_023253575.1 Verrucomicrobiales bacterium | reverse complement strand
TGCCAGCCAGCCAAGGTTGTTAGCGGTGATTATTACGATTTCATTCGTCTGGATGAGACGCATCTTGGGGTGGTGATTGCCGATGTTTCGGGCAAAGGCGTGCCGGCGAGCTTGGTGATGGCGACGTGTCGGGGATTGATGCGGGTCAGTGCGGAGCAGCAACTTTCTCCCACGGCTGTCTTGCAGCGAGTTAACCGCCTGCTTTTTGCGGACATTCGGGAAGACATGTTTGTCAGCCTCGCTTATTGCGTCTTGGACAGTGTGAGTGGCGACGTCACGATGACGCGAGCGGGTCATGATCCACCGTTGTTTTTCCATCGAGCCGACGGCACTATTGAATCTGTCAAGCCGCCAGGCCTTGCCCTCGGAGTTGATCGCGGTCCGGTTTTCAACCGTGCCACGCGCGAAATGACATTTCGGATGGAAACGGGCGATCGACTGTTGCTTTATACGGACGGGGTGACCGAGGCACTGGAAGCCAGCAGTCGCGATGAATTCGGCGAGGACCGCCTCGCCGCCGTCTTCCGCGACCAAGCGGCTGTCGGCGCCGCCGCTAGCACCGTGCTCAGTGCCGTGCAGGAAGCCCTCGCCTCATTCACCAAAGGCGCCCGCCAGCACGACGACATCACGCTGGTCGTCATCGAACGCCAATAACGCTCGCCGACCCGCCCCCGTCCGCGCGGCGCCCGCCGCGCCGCTCACCATAAGTCCGCGAGCCCGCCAAAATGCGGCTCAAACAAACGACGGTACAATCGCGTGGCCGAGGCATCAGTCAGCGCCGCTAGGAAATCACAGAGCCTCCGCCGCCGCCCAGCTTCGTCCGCCGAACGCTCGAGCGTCGCCTCCACCTCCGGTGGGAGCAATCGCAACCGCCGCTGCGCCGGGCCAAGGTAGTTTTCCACTAAAGCGCCCAGCAGGCGGCCCAGCACTTCATTGGCTTTAAAGTCGTGCTGCTGGAGTTGCGGCGACTGAAACACTAGGTCAAAGGCGATTTTTTTGTAGAGGCGCGATTCAGCGACGGCCTCTGGTGCGACGGCTAGGCGCAGTGAGTGGCGGGCTGTCAGGTGGCTGAGAAATCCGGACCGGGGATGTAGCGAGCAAGCGGCAATAAAATCGCCGATTTTCCGGTTGGAGCGGACTTCCACGAGATCGCGCCGGATGGCATCAGCCAGTTCGGTCACGTGCCGTGCTTCTTCTCCGGCCAGCGATTGGCGGGTGGCCCACATTTCCAGTCGGTCGACTGTGATGAAGCCGGCGGCGGCACCGTCGGCGATGTCATTGAGCGAATACGCGGTGTCGTCTGCCCAGTCCATGATCTGGCATTCGACGGATTTCAGCTCATCGCGCCGCGGGCCTGGTGGGGCGTCGGCGGGCCACGGGGTGCCGCCGGTCACGAAATCTAGGTGCCCGGCTTGATCGGTGTAGACAAAATGATGCAGCGCCTCTGGGACGTCGGCCTGTAGGGTTTTATATTTCAGCACGGCATCCAGCAGCGCCCGGCTTGGGTTCATGCCGCGGGTACCATGGGCAAAAATTGTCTCGGTAATCAATCGCAGGGTCTGGGCATTGCCCTCGAATCCCCCCTGTCCCTTCATCCAATAATGCAAACTGCGCTCGCCCGCATGCCCGAAAGGAGGATGCCCCAGATCATGCGCCAAACAGGCTGCTTCAACCAAATCAGGGTCAATAAAATGATCCACTCCAAGATGCGGCGAGCGATTGCGCAGAGCAGCGCAGATCGAGCGCCCAATCTGTGAAACCTCCAGAGAATGAGTCAGTCGAGTGCGGTAAAAATCATACTCCCCAGTCAAAAAAACCTGGGTTTTTCCCTGCAGGCGCCGAAAGGCCGAGGTGTGCAAAATCCGGTCCCGGGAAATCTGAAACCCCGAACGATATTCGTCGTCCCGTCGCCGTTCAGCCGAGGGCGTCGCCACATCAAAGTCATTGTAAAACGTGTTTTCCATCGATGTGCAGGCCGCGGGCGTGCGAAAAAGGTGAGGCGAAAAAGGTGAGGCGATAGACGGCGAAAAAGGTGAGACACCCACTTTTATGGTCGGGCTGATGGAGGAAATGAGTGGGTGTCTGCGATTGGGTGGGGCTGACGGAGGGATGGGGTGGGTGTGACTGCGATTGGGTACGACCACCCTTTGGGTCGGTCGTCAGTTTCTTTTTTTATGATTACGCGCCCGGCAGTGGAGAGAGGGTATAGTTTTCCTTTCCGTCTTTCATCGTCCAGCCGAGGGCGGCCAGTTCGGCGCGCAGGGCATCGGCGGCGGCCCAATCTTTGGCAGTGCGAGCGGCCCAGCGTTTTTCGGCCAGAGTCCGGACGTTGTCGGGCGCGCTGGCGGTTGATTCTGCTGTGGCTGGGGGCAGCGTGAGGCCGAGAGTTTCTTCGAGGATGAAGCGGAGGCCGGCGGCCATTTCTGTGGCGGCGGCGGGTGCGACGGTGGCGGGGGTGGTTTCGTTGAGCAGGGTGAAGATCTGGCCCAGGGCCTTAGGCACGTTCAGGTCGTCCAGCAGCGCCTGCCAGGCTGGTTGGACGGGTGGGGTGAGGCGCGGGGCGGTCTGGCCGCTGTGTTGTTCTAGTGCGGCCAAGGATTTGGCCAATCGGGCCAGCGCCGAGCGTGCGCCGGCGAGGTTGTCGAGGGTGAAATTGAGCGGTTGGCGGTAGTGGCCATTGAGGAGCACCCAGCGCACGGCCATGGCGTCATGACCCATGTCGGCCAGCTGGGCTAGGGTGTAGAGATTGCCGAGCGACTTCGACATTTTGCGACCGTCGACCAGGAGGTGAGTGATGTGGAACCAATGTTCGCACAGTCGGTGGCCGGTACAGCATTCGCTCTGGGCGATTTCATTTTCGTGGTGAGGAAAGACCAAGTCGACACCGCCCGAGTGCAGGTCAAAGGTTTCGCCAAGGTATTGAAGGGCCATCGCGGAGCATTCGAGATGCCATCCGGGGCGCCCTTCTCCCCACGGACTGGGCCAGAAGTTGGCGCCGTCCTCCGGTTTGCGCGCTTTCCAAAGGGCAAAGTCGGAGACACTTTCTTTGTCGTTTTCGTATTCGTCGCTGGTTACGGCGGCCCCGTGGCGCAGTTCGCGGGTGTCCAGATGGGAGAGCCGGCCGTAGCCGGGGAAACTGGAGAGTTTGAAATAGACGGAGCCATCATCCGCGGCGTAGGCATGGCCCTTGGCCACCAGTGTCTCGATCATGGCGATTTGCTGTGGAAGGTGTTCGACGGCGCTGGGTTCGACGTGAGGTGGTCGGCAGCCGAGGGCGGCGCAGTCGGCATGAAAAGCGTCGCGCCATTTCGCGGTGAAAGCGGACAGCGACTGGCCGGCGGCTTCCGCGCCGCGGATGGTTTTGTCATCCACGTCCGTCAGGTTGCGCACGTGGCGCGTCGGCAGTCCGGTGGCTTCGATCACGCGACGAAAGACGTCCTGCATGACAAACGTGCGGAAGTTTCCGATATGCGCTGGGCCATAGACGGTCGGGCCGCAGCAATAGAAGCGGAATGATTTCCCGTCGAGCGGACGAAGCGGGCGGATGGATCGGCTGAGGGTGTCGAAGAGGTGCAGGGTCATGCGGCGGACGGACGCGGAAAGGCGGGCGACTTTCTTCGCTGCGGGCCGGCCGTTTGGCAAGCTGTCGCGATGAGCGGTTAGAGACTGTCCAGCAGGTCGAGGATTTCTTCGCGGATGGCTTCGGGTGTTGGGTCGTCGAGGGTACGGGCGACCAGTGAGGTCAGCTGGGTGCGAAAGTCGCGGCGCAGGCGAAAGACGGCGGTGCGGAGTGCGCCTTCTGATTTGCCGGTGGTCTGGGACAGGCGTGCGTAGGACTCGTCATCGTCAGTCGGTCCATCGGGGGCCAGAAACGGACGAAGATGGTCAAATAATTCCCCGCGATGGGTGGCGGCGTAGGCGGAAGCGGTGGTTTCAAGAGCCCGGTGGATAGTGGCCAGCGCCCATCCTCTCTTAAACGCCTGATCAGGAGCAGGTTCCGTGCTCTCCATCAACTCCATGTCCTCGTTCACTAGGGTGCTGCCCTTGGGAAGCCGGTCCCGGCGCCATTCGCTGACAATATACCGCCGTAAAATCACGAAGAAATACCCCCGCAGCCTCCCGCGGTCGCGGTCAGCCGTGGCAAAAAGATTGCGCTCAATAAGATGTTCGAAAAACCCCTGCGTCAAATCTTGTGATTGTTCAATTGTACAACCCAGGCGACGAACGTGTTGATAGACTGGTTCCCAATAAATTCGGGCCAGTTCTTCGCGGGCCAGACGCATTTCCCCGGAGTTGCCATGGCCGGCTCTCCAAACGACACTCCACCGGGTTGGCTGATTCAGCTGAGGATCCATGAGGGCTGCCGCAGTCGGCACTAAGGCTAGAAAAAAACCCTTCTCCCGCAAGCGATTATCACGGGGCCCCGCCGATTATTGTGGCGCGCGACGGGCGATTTGTTCGCTGCCGTCGGGCAGTTTGAGTTTTATTTCTTCCGGGTCTGTGGTGGTGGTGATGGCGATGCGGTTGTGTCCGTAATGCAGCGAAAGCAGGGCAGTGCCCGCGACTGCATCGACGATGTGCCAGCGGTCGTCCGGAGCGCGCAGCGGACCGACCTGTCCGCGCGGCAGCAACTGGAAATCGGGTACGCCCTCGGCGTGCCAGGCCCCCAGCAGGCGGGATTCTAAGGTGCGGAGGACCGCGGCTTCTTCTGGATGACTCCACTCGATGACGGTGGGCCGACGGCGCAGTGAGCGGCTTTCTTCCGCGCTCCAAGGTTCCTCTGGATCGGAGGAAATCTGCAGAAACCCTCCCCGCAGAGAGGACGGCGGCACGGAAGCGGAGGAGGAAGTCGCGTTTGTGGCTGCGGCTGGGCCGGTGATCCACCGCCAGTCGTCCTGATTCGACGATTTCCAAGCGCCGACATGGGCGCTGATGGCTTGGCTGCTTTGCGGCAGGACGGCGGTGCGCACCCAGGCTTCTTCTTCGGGATCGGCTAGAGTGGCCAAATGCCCACCCCAGCTCGCCGCCAGGTATTCCGCCTCCGTGCGGGTCAGGTCATCTGGTAGATAGTAAAAATACCTTCCGCGCCATTCAATGCTGCCCGGAGGCGGGCCGACTGCGCCTTGTTCTAACCACGGCCCCAGCCCGAGGTTCCGCCAGTTGATCCAGTGCCGGGTCTGCCGTCCGAAGATTTCGCGCCATTCTTGGTCAAACCACCGTTCTTTGGCCAGCGTGGTCCACAAGTCGTTGATAGTTTGAAGCGCGGCTTCCAGATCGCCTGCCTGCGCTTGTTGTTCTGCGGGCCAGAGGATTTCGGGGAAGTCCTCGAACGACTGAATTGCCGAGGTGCCGGTTTTGTTCGTGGGCGGCTCGATCACGGAGCGCTGGATGATCACCCGGGCTAGGGTGCTTCCCCGGAGGAAACCCAGCGAGTTCAGCGTGCAGTCCCACGCTTCGAAGGTATTGAGTTTAGAAAATTCCCGCAGTCTGGTGTCCGGTCCGTCGTGATATCCGCGCCATGAAAGGTGAGTCAGGCTTTGTTTGCTGAGTAAGGGTTTGAGCGACGGTGGGGTCAGCCGGTCCATACTCGGGACCATGCTAAAAGGACCGATGTTGAGCCGTTCGATCGGGCAATCCACCAACGGTTCCAGCGACAGGACCGGGCCGCCGAGAAAAAGGGCTGTGAGCGGCTCGCCATCCAATGGGGACAAGTCCAGCGGCAGGAAGGGGATGACGAGGAACCAGTCCGTCACGCCGACCAGCGCGTGTGAGCTGAGACCGCGGAAGTGGCCCGCCATGATCCCCACCGAGGTGCCGATCACCATCGCCACCAGCGTGGCCGCGAGGCCGACGGTGAGGGAGATCCGGGTGCCGTAGGCGAGCATGAGGATGATCGGCCGCCTCAGGTCTGCCGCCGGACGGGCCAAGAGTTGCTCCCGAAGCAGGGCCGGCCGGGCAGCGAACGAGAGCGCGAGGTCGGTCTT
>JALRGB010000348.1 GCA_023253575.1 Verrucomicrobiales bacterium | reverse complement strand
GGGGGGTGAGTTGCCTGTGGTGATGCGATGACTTGCGGAGCGGATGGTGGGGTGGATGGTGGGGGCTGGTGTGGTAGAACCGCATGATCTTTTTTCCGCATGAATCCGACTCGATTTTTACCTGTATTGTTGCTGGCGGTCGCTTGTTCTATTTTTACGGCGGGCGGTCGTGGTGAGGGGCCGGTATTGCCGCCGGACGGTGGCGGTGGGGGTGGGGCGCCGGCGGCCTTGAGGGCGGGAGTGTATGCGGTGGACATTGCTCCGCCGACCTTTCCGGTGCGGGTCAACGGCATGTTTACTGAGCGCAGTGCGGACCGTGTGATTGATCCGTTGCTGGCCAAGGCCATGGTTTTGGATGACGGGACTACGCGTCTGTTTTTTTGTGTGGTCGACACCTGTATGATGGACCGCGGGTTGATTGATGCGGCCAAAGAAATGGCGTCGACGGCGACTGGAGTGCCGGCGCACCGCATGTTGGTCTCGGCGACCCATACGCATTCTGCGCCTTCGGCGATGGGGTGTTTGGGCAGCCGCGTGGACCCCGGGTATGCCGCCTTTTTGCCGGGCAAGATTGCCGAAGCGATCGTGGGCGCGGTCGAGCGGCTGCAGCCGGCGCGGATCGGGTGGACGGTGGTGGACGACTGGGATCACACCTTTAACCGTCGCTGGCTGCGCCGGCCGGACCGGTTAATGAACGATCCCTTTGGCCAGCCGACGGTGCGGGCTCACATGCATCCGGGACATCAGAGTCCTGATGTGACGGGTCCGTCCGGACCGGTGGATCCTGGGCTATCGTTGCTGGCGGTGCAGACGGCTGCGGGTCAGCCGCTGGCGGTGCTGGCGAATTATTCGATGCATTACATTGGTTCTGAATTGCTTTCCTCAGATTATTTCGGTCGTTTTGCCGGGCATTTGGCCACGCAACTGGGGGCCGGTCCTGAGTTTGTCGGGATGATGTCGCAGGGGACCAGTGGCGATCTGTGGGCTGGTGATTATGGGGCGCCGGCGCACGATTTGAACTACGACACCTTTGCCGGGGAAATGGCGGAGCGGGCGGCCCGGGCCATTAGCCAGATAGAGTGGCGCGACCGGGTGCCGCTCAAAATGGCTGAGCGCACGCTCACTTTGAAATACCGCACGCCCGATGCCGGACGTCTAGCGTGGGCGGTTGAAATCATGGCGGCGCTCGGTGACCGGCTGCCATCGTCTCTGCCGGAAATTTACGCGGCTGAAGCAATTCATCTGCACGAACGAAAACAGAGTGAGCTGAAGCTGCAAGCGGCCAGCGTCGGAGAATTTGGTATCACCGCGCTGCCGAATGAAGTGGTTGCTCTCACTGGTCTGAAAATCAAAGCCCGCAGTCCGTTGGTGCCGACCATGAATATCGAGCTGGCCAACGGGGCGGACGGCTACATTCCACCGCCCGAGCAGCATCATCTCGGAGGCTACATCACCTGGCCGGCCCGGACGGCCGGGTTAGAAGTCGAGGCCGAGCCGCGAATTGTCGAAACCGTGTTGTCACTTCTCGAGGAAGTCTCTGGAAAACCGCGGCGTGATCCAGTGCTTGAGCATGGTCCGTATGCGCAGGCGGTTTTGGCGGATCATCCGTTGGCCTACTGGCGACTCGACGAGATGACATGGCCGGCGGTGAGCGATGCGGGCCCGCACGGTCGTGCGGCGGTGATGGAGCCGGGGGTCGCAGTGTATCTACCTGGGGCTGGCAGTGGGAGCGGGCATCGTCCTGCTCCGGCGCTGGTGGCTTCCCATTTTTCTGGGTCCCAGATTAATCGGGCGGTGCATTGTGCCGGTGGGCGCGTCACGGCGGAGATGCCGCTGGGCGATGTGTACACGGCGGAATTCTGGGTGTGGAATGGTTTGCCGACCGGCGAGCGCGCGGTCACTGGCTATTGTTTTTCGCGTGGGGTGGACGGCGATGCCGTGGCCCGGGGTGAGCATCTTGGTATTGGTGGCACCCATTTGCCTGAAACGACGGGCCGCTTGTTTCTCTATAATGGCAACGAGCGAAACGAGGTTTTGGCTGGTCGTACGGTGCTGGCGACCAAACAATGGCATCATGTGGTGTTGGTTCGTGACGGCACCTCGGTGCGCGTGCATTTGGATGGGGCGGTCGTTCCCGAGATCAGTGGCGAATATGTCCACACGGTGCCGGCGGGTGCGGCGGGGGTTTTCCTTGGAGGACGCAATGACCGGATGTTCGGGCTCGAAGGGAAACTTGATGAAGTCGCTTTGTATGGACGGGCCTTGAGCCCGGACGAGATAGCGGCCCATTATCAAGCCTCGGGATTGCACGCGCCGGTGGCGGCGGTGCTGCCCGCGCCACCAGTTGCGCCGCCCGTGCCGCCCGTGCCGCCCGTGCCGCCCGTGTCGCCGCGTGAATCGTTGGCTTTGATTCGGGTGCCGGATGGATACGAAGTCGAGCTGGTGGCGGCTGAGCCGCTGACGGTGGATCCTGTGGCGATCGACTGGGATGCTTCGGGTCGGTTGTGGGTGGTGGAAATGGCTGACTATCCGCTGGGGTTGGATGGCAGGGGGCAGGCGGGCGGGCGTATTCGCGTATTGAGCGATGCTGATGGTGACGGTCGGTATGATAAGGCGGTAGTTTTTGCGGAGGGGTTAAATTTCCCCACGGGATTGCTGACGTGGCGTGACGGCGTGATTGTGACGGCGGCACCTGAGGTATTGTGGTTACGTGATACGGATGGTGATGGTATGGTGGACGTGCGTGAAGTATTGCTTACTGGTTTGATGGAGGGCAACCAGCAGTTACGTGCTAACGGGTTGCGCTGGGGTTTGGACAACTGGGTCTATTGTGCGGCGGGCGGCCATCATGGCGATTACGGGGTGGGCAATGCGCTACAGGTTTCCCGTACTGGGCAGAGAGTGGAAGTGGGGAGCCGGGATTTTCGTTTTCGTCCGGACACGGGCGAGCTTGAGCCGGCGAGTGGGCCGTCGCAGTTTGGGCGCAACCGTGACGACTGGGGCCGCTGGTTTGGCACGCAGAACTCACGGCCGCTTTGGCATTATGTGCTCGCGGATCATTATGTGCGCCGCAATCCGCATGCGGCCACCCCGGACGTCCGCCACCAGGTGGTGGTGCCGCTCAATCCCAAAGTCTGGCCGCTCAGCGCGCCCGAAAAACGATTTCATTCATTTGAAAACAGCGGCCATTTCACCTCGGCTTGTGGTGGGATGATTTATCGTGACGCGTGGTTATTTCCTGTTGGCGGCGTTCATGCTTTTACGTGTGAGCCGTTTCATAATCTCATCCAGCATAATGTTTTAAGTGATGATGGGATCAGTTTTGCGGCGACTCGAGACCCGGCTGGGGACGGGCCGGACTTTTTTGCCAGCGAGGACCGGTGGTGTCGGCCGGTGATGGCCCGCACGGGGCCGGATGGGGCGCTCTGGGTGGTCGATATGTATCGTTATATGATTGAGCATCCGGACTGGCTGCCGGAGGATGGGCGAGCTGAGTTGGTGCCGCATTACCGGCTGGGCGACGACAAAGGGAGGATTTATCGTGTGCTGCCGACGGGGGGAGTGGCCGGGACGCCAATGCGGCTTGATGCGGATTCGCCGGCTGGACTGGTGGCTGCTTTGGACTCGGCTAACGGCTGGCAGCGGGATAAGGCGCACCAGCTCCTGCTCTGGCACGACCACCGGGCGGCCGTGCCGGCGTTGATGGAGATGGCGGTGGCGCATGCCAATCCGCTGGCCCGCGTGCAGGCGCTGGGGGTGCTGGATGGTTTGCGCGCGCTGGATCCCGAAATCGTCCTTCGCGCGCTCGTTGACCGGCATGCCGGCGTGCGAGAAAATGCTTTGCGGTTGGCGGAGACACGGGGGACGGCGGAGGTGGTGGCGGCGGCGGCGTTGATGACGGCGGATCCTGACCCCAAAGTCCGACTACAGTTGGCCTTGACGCTGGGCGAGTGGGAGTCGCCGGTGGCGGGAGCGGCGCTGGGTCGTTTGATGGTGGCGGGACAGACAGAGGCTCTGGTGCGGGCGGCGGTCATGAGTTCGGCGCTCCCCCACATCCGGGCGCTGGCGGCGGCGGTGGCGGCCGATGGCGGTGCCGTGCGGGCGGATATGACTATCGAATTAATGGACATGGCTTTGGCTGTTCACGATCGTGAGGCCTTGGCGTTGTTGGTAGGGCCAGTGTTGGCGCCGGCTGACGGCATCGGGGTGGCGGTGCCTGAGCGATTTGCGATGGCGGCTGGATTTCTCCGGTCCTTGGTGCGCCGCGGTCGGACGGTGGAGGAATTGGTGGTGGTGGACGACGAGTTGACCGCGCGATTGCGGGGGATGGAGGAGTTGGTGCGGGGCGCGTGGACAGTGGTGAATGACCGTGGCGCTTCAGTGGATAATCGTTCGGTGGCGATCTCGTTTTTGGGGCTTGTTTCTGGGCAGCGGGCGGCGGTGCTTCGGGTGCTCACCGACTGGTTGTTGGAGTGGGATGAGGAGGGCGACCTGCGGCCGGCGGCGGTGGCGGCGTTAGTGGAGACTGGGGATGAGGCGGTGCCGGGGATTTTGTTACAAGCTTGGGCCTTGGCGCCGCCCCGGCTGCAGGAGGCGTTGTTTAGCGCCTTGTTGACGCGCGAGTCATGGACTCAGGCTTTTCTTGGTGGGTTGCCGGATGGAATGCCGCTGGTGTTGGATGCGGCCCGACAGGCGCGCCTGCTGCAGCATCCATCGGCGGAAGTGCGCGCCTTGGCGGCCAAACGGCTGGCGCCCACACCGCTCCGGGCCGAGGTTCTGGCCCGCTTTCAATCCGCGCTCCAGCTCGCCGGTGATCCAGAGCAAGGGCGGGCCACGTTCATTCGTTTGTGTGTCAATTGTCACCGCGATGGTGAAGTGGGCGTGGAGGTGGGCCCCAACTTGCAGTCCGTGGTGGATCACCCCCCTGAGAAATTGCTGACTAACATTTTGGCCCCCAACGTCGATGTTCAGCCCGGCTATCACGCGTATCAGGTGCGAATGCGCGACGGAACCGACGTCTACGGGCTTGTGGCCTCCGAGACCGGTAACAGCTTGACGTTTAAGGCGGCTGACGGCACGACACGGGTCATCTTGCGGGAGGACGTGGCCTCACTGCAAAGCACGGGATTGTCGTTGATGCCGGAGGGCTTAGAGTCGGGCCTGACATCTCAGGATCTGGCGGATTTGATTAGTTATCTCAAGCGGGCCCGGTAGGTGATGGGGGCGCGGGGGAGAGCTGGCCGGTAGTCTCCCCCCGGGGATGTGGGTTTGGGATGGGATGAATCGGCCGCGGATATCATCGCGCCCCTAGAGCAGTACTTTCGGCTGCGGAGTGCCGTGCTCGCTGATGGCGCGCCGACAGAGGGCGGAATGAAAGAGTGGCCTCTTAGCCGAGGATCTGGGCCTAAAATTTCCAGCGTTGGGTTTCGCCGCTTCACGGTTTGGTACTTTTTTTGCGAAACATTCCCAGTGCGATGCCCTAGGGTTTTTGCATTGCGCCCCGTTATGGCTTAGGTCGTGGTCAGGTGTCGGCGATTGGGTGCTGAATTTTTTTTAGGTTAATAACTGGCAGATAGTTCATTAATTCGTCGCCCTCGCTTTCAGGGTAGATGAGAGTAGCGGCGGCGATGGGAGCGCTGGCTGGGGTGGATTTCATGCAGAATCGTCGTCCGGATGGATGTGATGTTCAGGTGTTGCGAAGGCAGCGGCGGGCGAGAGATGAGATCATGTCACCGGCGAAGACGAGGGCGGCTCCGAGGAGGACGAAGAAGACCATTTCGTCGTAGCGGTCGGCGGCGCGGGCGTCTTTGATGAGTCGACCGAGGGTGCTGACGCCGAGGATGCCGAGCACGGTACCTTCGCGCAGGCAGGTTTCCCATCGGTAGAAGAAGTAGACGAGAAATCGTGGCAAGGAAACGGGGACCAGACCGATGGCGAGCAGTTGGCCGCGGGTGGCGCCGAGGGTGCGCAATCCGACTGGCACCGGGGCTTCGGCATTTTCGATGATTTCAGCGCCCAGTCGGCCGAGAATACCGGCATTATGGAGCGCAAGCGCTAGGATGGCGGCCCAAAATTGGTCCGTGACGAAGGCGATGAACACGAAGGCCCAGACATACTCGGGAACGGCTCGGCCAAAGACGAGCAAGCATCGCGAGGCGGCGACCGCTAATTTCCACCCCCAGCGGGCCGGCCAGCTGGAGCGGGTGCCGGACGGCAAAAATGGATGAGGCGTGGCCAGCGAGCGCGCGGCGAACGGCAGGAGCAGCCAAGCCAGCACGCCGGCCAGCACGATGGCGACGATCGACATGGCCAGCGTGTTCAAGGCGGCTTGCAGGCCGGGATTGGGGCCGGTGAAAAGCAGGCGGTGGGCCCATGCGGTCACGGTTTCCCACGACCCTTGTCCCTGTTGCATCGGCCAGGGGATGATTTCACGGCCGAAGCGTTGGAGGTTGGCGGTGCGGCGGGCGGTTTCCATGTCATCCAGTCCGAATCCTCCGGTGGTCCAGGCCCAGACGATGCCTGCGGCCAGCGCCCATCCCGTGAGCTGGAGCCATCGGGTGCGGTGGCGGCCGGGGCCGTTGGTGCCACTCGTCATGGCTCGGCGCACCGCGCCGCTCCAGAAGTCGAAGACCAGCACCAGGGCGAGAAGGGCGTATAGATATGACCAGACTTCCCGATAGTGAAGGTTTTCGAACGAGAGGGAGAGCGAATGCCCGAGGGTGGCGATGCCGAGAAACCCGAGGACGGCGGCGGAGCGCAGCCCGCATTCAAAACGATACAGAGAATAGGCGCATAGTTCGGCGGCAACGCGTGGCATCAGGCCTAGGAAATAAAACTGGCGCGGATCGGCGCCGAGGCTGCGGAACGCGATCCGGGTGTCCTCCGGCGATTCTTCGCACATTTCGGCAAACACCTTGGCCAGAGTACCGCTGTATGGCAGGGCGATGGCGAGTGCGGCCGTGAGCGGTGTCAGGCCAAAGGCGGCTAAAAATAGGGTGGCCCAGATGAGTTCGTGGACTGAGCGCAGGAAAGTCATAGTCGCGCGGGCGGTCAGCCAGAGGACGCGTGGTCCGCGCTGGGCGCGCGGTGACTCGGGCCACCAGGCGGAGCAGGCGCAGAACCCCAGCGCCAGTCCCATGACGAGGCTCAGGCTGACGGCAGCCAGTGCGATGCGCAGCGTGTTGATGGTGGCGGCGATGAGTTGGCTAAGAAACGGAGCGGCTGTGGCCGGTAGGCCCGAGCGGTCTTCGTAATCCCAAGCCGGAGCGAGCGCGCCAGCAAAAAACCGGCCGGCCAGTTCCCATCCGCCGCGGCCCGGCTGCAGTCCGCGCCATGAGAGGTCGAGCCATGCGGCAGAACCCGCGGCGAGGAGAATGAGGGCGACGATCAGTAGCCGACGGGCCGGCCATGGGCGGGCCTCAGCGGGTGGCGGGACGGCTGTCATCATCCATTTCCCCCGCGGTCAATTCATACAGAGCGTGGAATTCAGCGGCTCCCACTTCGGCGCTTGGACGATCGAACACAATGCGTCCACCGCGCAGGCCAACCAGCCTAGGGAAAAATTCCCGGGCCAGATCGAGCTGGTGCAGGCTCACGATCAAGGTCAGTCCGTCTTCACTGGAAAGGCGGGTCAGGAGGCTGAGGGCGGCGCGGGCGCGGGCCGGGTCGAGACTGGAGACCGGTTCATCGGCGAGCAGGGCTTCGGGGTGCTGCCAGAGGGCGCGGGCGATGGCGACCCGTTGCTGCTGACCGCCAGACAGCCGGTCGGTGCGGGTCTCGGTGCGGCCGGCTAGGCCGACCCGTGCGAGCAGAGTGGCGAGGGCTGCGCGCACCGTCCGGCCGGGAAGAAAGACGTGGCGCAGGGCGGCCCAAAACCCGAGCCGTCCAATGTGGCCGCAGGCGACGTTTTGCCAGGCTCGCAAGTTGGGCACCAAGCCGAGGTGCTGGTGAATAAATCCGATCCGCGTGCGCAAGGCGCGCACGGCGCCCGGTTTCAGGGTGGCGAGAGCGGCTCCATCCACGGTGATACTGCCCGTCGTCGGCTGGGTGGCCGCGATCATGGTGCGGAGTAGGGTGCTTTTGCCGCTGCCGCTGGGTCCGACGAGAGCGAGACGTTCGCCCCGGTGGATGGCGAGCGAGACATCATGCAGCGCCTCAATGTCTCCGAAGCGCACGGTGACGCGATGGACATTGATGTCGGGCATGAGGCAAGGTGCGGCCCCCCGCCGGTGCGTGGAGGGTCCGCGGCGGGGGATAATGGGGGGATTGGTCGGCGGCTCAGCGAACCAGTCCCAGCTCGCGGCAGACTTCCTCCACGGGCGTGTATTCGGCATTAGTCGCTTCGATGAGCGCCTCCCGCGGGAATGCCTTGAGCAGATCCGGGTTTTTGGTGGTCATGGCGATGAGGGTGGCCTGCAGTTTTTTGGTGAAGCCGGGGCCAAAATCTGATTCTAGGGCGGGGTGGGCGGTGAAGTTGTAGTCTGGAAAAGTCGGAGTTTTCCAGATGACGCGGCAGGCGTCGGGGTTGGTGGTGCCGGCGGCCACACGTTTATTGTAAACAGTATAGTCCACCACTCCGGCCTGAACTTGGCCCGCTTCGACCAGTTCACACGTCTTGTCATGGCTGCCGGTGAAGATCGGCTTCTCCGTAAAAAATGCTTCCGCACTCGCGCCCGTTTGCTGCTTGATGAACCAAGCCGGCATGACCCGGCCTGACGTCGACGTTTCGGCTCCAAAGGCAAATTTGAGTTTCCCTAAGGCAGCGGGAAAAGTGTCGGAGAGTTCTAGGCCGGAGTCTTTGTGAGCGATGAAGAACGATTGAAAGGCTGTATCTTCGCGGCCCTGCACAATCGCTTGGGCTCCGGGCACGGCGGCTCGGGCTTGCACGCCGGTCACGCCCCCAAACCACGCCAGTTGAATCTGGCCGTTTTTGAACATGTCGACGGAGGCTTTGTAATCCGAGCTTGGGACAAATTCGACCGGTACGCCGAGCTCTGTCGACAGGTGAGCGGCCATCGGATCAAATTTGGCTTTTAACTCGGTGCTGTTTTGGTTGGGGATGGCGGAGAACCGCAGGGTTTTCGGCGCGCTCGGGGCTGGGGTTGTTTTGGTGGCGTCGGCTTCCTTTTTGGTTTGGGGGGAGCAGGCGTTGAGGGCGAGCAGACTGGCGAGGGCGAGGCCGATGAAGGCGGGACGTTTCATAGTATGGATGAGAGCGAGGGTGGGGTCCTCGGCTGGGAGGTGGGATCGGATGAAGTGGAGAGATGGAAACCGGCTGATTTGATCAAGCCCCGAGGAGGAGGCGAGCCGGGTTTTCTAGACAATCTTTGATGCGGATGAGGAAGGTGACGGCTTCTTTGCCATCGACCACGCGGTGGTCGTAGCTCAACGCGAGGTACATCATGGGGCGAATGACGACCTGTCCCTGCAGTGCGATCGGGCGGTCCTGAATCGTGTGCATGCCGAGAATTCCGGATTGCGGAGGATTCAGGATCGGCGTGCTGAGCAGGCTGCCATAGATGCCGCCGTTGCTGATCGTGAAGACACCGCCTTGCAGGTCCTCCACCAGTAGCTTTCCGTCGCGTGCTTTCTTCGCCGCATCGAGGATCGCTTGCTCAATCTCAGCAAATGACTTGGTATCACAGTCGCGGATGACCGGAACAACCAGCCCTTTCTCCGTGCCGACGGCCACCCCAATGTCGTAATAGTGCTGTTTGACCAGCTCATCACCCTCAAGACGGGCGTTGATTTGCGGCACAGCCTTGAGGGCATCGACCACCGCCTTGACGAAAAATGACATGAATCCGAGCTTCAGACCGTGGCGCGCGACAAAGTTGTCCTGCAGTTGTTTGCGCAGCGTCATGACCGCGGTCATGTCCGCCTCGTTGAAGGTGGTCAGAATGGCCGCTGTCTGCTGCGCCGCCACGAGGTGAGTGGCGATTTTTCGGCGGAGCGGCGAGAGCCGAACGCGTGTCGTGCGCTGGTCGCTGCCGACGCTGGGAGTGGTGGCGGCGGCTGGGGCTGGGGCTGGGG
>JALRGB010000336.1 GCA_023253575.1 Verrucomicrobiales bacterium | reverse complement strand
ACGACATTTCGGAAAAAACCGGCCGTAAACGCTACGTGGCCGGTGCCATCGGTCCGCTCACCGTCTCACTCAGCAATTCTCCCGACGTCAATGACGCCGGCTTCCGAGTCGTCTCCTTCGACCAAGTCGTCGCCACCTACCGCCACCAAGTGCGCGCCCTGCTCGAAGGCGGGGTCGACATCCTGATGGTCGAGACAATTTTTGACTCTCTCAATGCCAAAGCCGCATTAGTGGCGATTCAGGACGTGTTGTCGGAGCTGACCCTGCCCTCGGACCGGGATCTCGGGCCGCCCCTCTCGACCGGCCGCCCCCTCGCGGCCCGCTTCCCCGTCATCATTTCAGCTGCAGTGGGACGGGGTGGCGAAACCATGATTTCAGCGCAAACCGGTGAAGCCTTCTGGAACGCCGTCGCCCATGTCAAACCTCTCGCCGTCGGCCTCAACTGCTCACTTGGGCCCGACCTCATGAAACCGTTTCTCGAGGAATTGTCGTCCAAGGCGGATACGTTCATTTCCGTCTACCCAAATGCCGGGCTGCCCAACCCTCTCTCTCCCACCGGTTTCGACCTCGAGCCGGCCGACATGAGCCGCTGGCTCGCCGACTTCGCCTCCAGCGGCCTGATTAATCTAGCCGGCGGCTGCTGCGGAAATACCCCAGAACACATCGCCGCCATCGCCCGCAGCGTCGAAAACCTCACCCCGCGCGTCATCGCCTCCCCGCCACCCGCCCTGCGCCTCAGCGGATCACAGCCGTACAATCACGACGCTTCCAAACGCTTTCTCATGATCGGAGAGCGGACCAACGTCGCCGGATCACCCCAATTCGCCAAACTCGTCCGCGCCGGCAATCTCGAGGACGCCATCACCGTGGCCCGCCAACAAGTCGAAAACGGAGCCAATGTCATCGATATCTGCTTCGACGATGGCTTAATCGACGGTCAGGCCATGATGCACCGGTTTCTGAATCTGGTCGGCTCAGAACCCGAGATCGCCCGGGTCCCGATCATGGTAGATTCCTCGAAATGGGATATCCTCGAGGAAGGACTGAAACACCTGCAAGGCAAAGGCATCGTGAACTCGATCTCGATGAAAGAAGGCGAAGAAGCCTTTCGCCAACAGGCCCGCACCATCATGAAATACGGCGCCGCCGTCGTCGTCATGGCCTTCGACGAACAAGGGCAAGCCGCCACCTACGAAGACAAAATTCGCATCTGCGCACGCGCCTATCACCTCTTGGTCGATGAACTCGGATTCAATCCGAATGACATCATCTTCGATCCCAACATCCTCACCGTCGCCACCGGAATCGAGGAACATAACAATTACGCGGTCGACTTCATCAACGCCACCCGCTGGATCAAAACCAACCTGCCGGGCGCTAAAGTCAGTGGAGGAGTCTCCAATATCTCATTCTCATTTCGCGGCAACAACGTCGTCCGCGAAGCCATGCACGCCGCCTTTCTTTACCACGCCGGACAAGCCGGCATGGACATGGGCATCGTCAATGCCGGCATGCTCGAAGTCTACGACCAGATCCCCAAAGAACTGCTCGAACACGTCGAAGACGTCCTGCTCAACCGCCGCGCCGATAGCACCGAACGGCTGCTCGACCTCGCCGAACGCTTTAAAGGCCAGGGAGGTAAAAGAATCGAGGAAGACCTCACTTGGCGCTCCGACACCGTCGAAAAACGGCTCGAATACGCCTTGCTCAAAGGCATCGACAAATTCATCGACGGCGATACCGAGGAGGCGCGCCAAAAATACGACCGCCCCCTCAAGGTCATCGAAGGCCCGCTCATGGACGGCATGGGTATCGTCGGCGACCTCTTCGGCGCCGGCAAAATGTTCCTGCCCCAAG
>JALRGB010000282.1 GCA_023253575.1 Verrucomicrobiales bacterium | reverse complement strand
CGAGCCAAGACAGTCGGCCGGTCAGAGCAAACCCAGCTACCCCCGCCACCGCCACCTGCGTGAAAAGCGTCACCCATGGCAGCGAAACATTCTGCGCGTCATAGAAGCCGGCATTCAACAGCGGATGACAGGCGAAAACCGCCGCTCCGCACCAAGCCGCCCGCCGGACTTTCATCCGCCCCAGCCCCGGCCAGACCGCCCGTAAGAGCAGCGCTCCGCCCGCTCGCATCATCAGCACGTTGGCCACATGCAGCCCGATCACCCATGCCGGAAAAATCATGGCCTCAGGACCCAAAAGAAATCGCAAACCCAACCCATGGGCCACCAGCGCTACCCCCACCAGCGCCGCCCACCCCATCCACATCGGACAGCCCCGCAACCAGGCCACCGCATCCTGCTCGCCCCACACCGAAGGCGGCGCGCGCTTCCACTCAGGAAGAACCGGAAAATCGCTGGTCATCATGGGACATAATAATCAGACGATAATTACAAATTACAAGATTTTTAATAAAAACAATAAAAAGCAAGACCAACGGACTCTCTTCTTGCGAGGGTTTGGTGTGGAGGCAGTTGCTGGCGAGGGGAAGAGCCGCTAGAGTACGAACTCATGACGTGGATGTATGTCTCAACGACTGGTGAACCCTTGGAAGCTGACGAGGCGGAGCTGGGAGGATTGGCGCGGCATGGTTTGTTGGGGCCGGCGACGTTGGTGTGGCATCCGGGGCGGCCGGACTGGGTGCCGGTGGCGGAGGTGAAACCGGAGCTTTTTGGAGCTGGGGTGGTGGCGACGGCCGGGTTGAATCTTGGGCGGGCGGTGATGGAGCCGATGTGGCAGCGGCGCGGCTGGCTGTTGGTATTGGTGGCTGGGTTGTGTGGGGTGGCGTTGTTACGGGCGGGGGTAGCGGCGGTGGCGGTTTGGCCGGATGTGGCTCAACTATCGGGGATTGGGGCGTCGTTGTTGGTGAGTGTGGGTGTTGGGTGGGTATGTCTTCGGTGGTGGTGGTATCTGGGGCGGGCGGCGGCTACCAACGGGCTGCAGGAAGCGCGGGAGGCGGCGCGGGCGGGTGGGCAGGTGATGGTCCTTTGCGGCGTGATCGGCTTGATTTTGCTTGTTTTGACGGCCTATGATTTGATCAGTTTGGTGGCGCGTGCGGTTCTCAAAGGATAGCGGGCGCCTCGGGTGTGGCGGGTGCGCATGCGGGGCAGATGCCGAAGAATTCCAATTCGTGATAGACGTGGGAGTAGCCGCGGCGGGCCATGATTTCGCGTTCTAGCGGTTCCACGGGGCAGGTTAACTCTACATCTTCGATTTTCCCGCAGCTCGTGCAGACCAGGTAATCGTGGTGGTGGCCGGGCACGACGAGTTGGAAGTAAGTGGCGCGTTCGTGGAGTCCGAGGCGGCGGACGAGGCTGGCGGACTCGAGTTTCATGACTAAGCGGTAAATGGTGGCCTGATCCAGACTGGCGAGGTCTTGGACGCGGGAGAGGTCGGCGAGGGTGGCGGGGCGGTGGTGGGCGGCCATGTGGTGGAGCAGTGCTTCCAGGCCTTGGCTGCGGCGCAATCCGCGGGATCGAAGTTTAGCCACGCAGTTTTCCACCAGTAAGTTGACTTCCTGAGGTTGTTGTGGGTGGTGGCAGGCGGTGGCTTTCATGACGATGGGTGCAGACGCAAACGCCATTGATACGCTGGCTGGGGCACTGGCAAAGCGGCAATTTTCCTCATCCTGAGGGTGGGTTGGTTTTTGGGGGGTGGGGGTGGTTTTGTTATTTTTTGCGTTCGTTCCCGGGCATTCGTGGTTTAAAGAGGGGGAGTCTGGCGGGTGCTGATTTTCGGTGCCGGCCGGGTTTCGCCATTGCCCTGACTTCTACCGACTCTTCATGGACCCATCGTCATCTGAATCTGCCGCTCCTGTTCCCAGTGAATCTGAACTGTTGGCCCTTCGCCGTGCCAAGCTCGAGGTCATTCGGGCGCTGGGGGTTGACCCATTTGGCGGACGCTTTGATGTGACGCATCGTCCGGGCGAGTTGCGGGCCGCTTTTGCTGAGGGGCTGGCGGTGCGGGTGCTGGGACGCATCACGTCGTGGCGGGACATGGGAAAAACTCAGTTTTTTGACGTCTCCGACCTCGGCGGTCGCATTCAGGCATTTTTGAATGCGAAAAACGTCGGCGAGACGGAATGGACGCTGCTGAAGGACGGAATTGACATCGGCGACTGGGTGGGGATCGAGGGCGAAACATTCGTCACTAAAATGGGGGAACCATCGGTCAAAGTGACTGCGCTGACGCTGCTCTCAAAAAGCTTGCGGCCACTTCCGGACAAATGGCATGGGGTGACGGATCCTGAGATCAAATCTCGCCAGCGATATCTTGATTTGGTGGCCAACGAGCGGAGCCGGGATACATTTCTCAAGCGCAGCTTGATGGTGGCGGAGATTCGACGGTATTTACAGGACCGCGGGTTTCTGGAGGTTGAGACGCCGATGTTGCAGGCGGTGGCTGGGGGGGCGGCGGCTCGGCCATTTGTCACGCATCACAATGCGCTTAATATGCCGTTTTACCTTCGGATTGCGCCCGAGCTTTATTTGAAGCGGTTGTTGGTGGGAGGGTATCCCAAGGTTTTTGAATTGAACCGGAATTTCCGCAACGAGGGGATCTCGCGTCGGCATAATCCGGAATTCACCATGCTAGAAGCGTATTGGGCTGGAGCGGATTTCCGGGTCATGGCGGATTTGGTTGAGGACATGGTGTGCCAGCTGGCGGAAAAATTCTGCGGCGGCCTTCGTCTTGAGCATACTAATGCGGCGGGTGAAGTGACGCGCACCATCAATCTCGAACGCCCATGGCGCCGCGCCGCTTACAAGGATTTGTTGCGTGAAATCGATCCAAGCTGGTTCGATTATTCACCCGAACGACGTCGCGAGCGGGCGGCGGAGCTGGGGGTCGAGATCTCTCCAGCCATGGAAGATTATGAGGTGACCCAGCAGATCTTTGAAAAATTGATCGAAGAAAAAACATTCGATCCCTTATTCGTCACCCACGTGCCCAAAGAACTGGTGCCGCTGGCCCGGCAAAATGTCGACGATCCGTCAGTGGTCGACGTCTACGAACTCGTCATCAATGGGCAGGAAATTTCTCCGGGTTATTCCGAACTCAATGACCCAGTGGTGCAGCGCCAACGGCTGCTGGATCAGGCTGGCGAGGAAGTGCAAAGTTTGGATGAAGAATTTCTGTTGGCTCTTGAGCATGGGATGCCGAGTGCGGGCGGGCTGGGTCTCGGGGTCGATCGCTTGGTCATGATGCTGACCGGCGCGGAATCGATCCGCGATGTGATTTTGTTCCCGCATTTGCGGGCCCGTGATCAGGGATAACGCTGGGGCGGCGTGCGCGTGGCGGTTCGTTCCGCCGCGCGCGGGGATTCTGGCGTGCGCGCGGAAATTTTGATATTGGATCTTCGGATCTTCGGATTTCAGGTGATCCGAGCGCGGGTGGACCTCAAGGTTTTTGGGCGCGGGCCGTGGCGAGGACCTCGGCGAGAGTGACCGGTTGGCCTTGGCGGCGTTTGCTTTCGTCGGCGGCTTCCATGAAGGCGAACAACTCGATTGTTTCGGCTTCGCTGACTGGTGGGGTGCCCGTTTGAAAAAATTTGATGATTTCGGCGACCAGTGGGGCATAACCGTCGAATGCTCCGATGGCGGCCTGACCGGTCGCACTGCGGGCGGTGCCGCCATAGGAATCGCTCTCGCGGAAAACGCCGGTGCGGCCGCCGGCCCAGTGGCCGGTGACCTCGATTTTCCCATCCGCAGTAGTCGTACGTACCACTTTTTCACAGCCAGTACCCATCACTGTGAAAAGCGACTCGCATCCATGCACGCCGTACCAGAAGAGATCCGGATGCGTTTTTTCGAGGTGCGCTGGGCTGGTGGTTTCGGCACTGAGGACCGGGCCGATACTGCCGGAGCGGACGGCCTGCGTGCTGGCGGCGAAACGCAGCGAAGAGGAAGTGAAGATGGGCACAGCGTGTTCGCGGGCGAGGCGGAAAATCTCGAGGGCCCCGGCGAGGGTGCCGCTCAGCGGTTTGTGGATGTAGACCGTCTTTTTGGCGGCGATCACAGCGCGGGCCTGCTCGAGGTGAGGGCGTCCGTCTACGCTCTCGATCATGACGGCGTCGACCCGGCGGCACATGTCTTCGATAGTGTCGCAGATTTCGACTCCGTAGGAATTCTTAAGGGTGGCGGTGTATTCCTCCACGCGGCCGATGCTGGACGGGATATCCGGGCTGCCGCCTTTGAAGGCGGCGACCACGCGGGCGCCGGGGACGTGACCGGGAGCTTGTGGGTTGTGCAGGATTTCAGTGAAGGCGGTGACGTGGGACGTATCGAGTCCGACGATGCCGAGGCGGAGGACGGATTCAGCGCCGGCGCTGCTGGCGAGCAGTGAGGCTATGAGTAGAGTGATGATTTTCATTGAGGTATGATGGGTTGGGATTGCCGGAGATAGGCCATGAGATCGCGGATCTCGTCATCGGAAAGCCCCTGCAAAAGCCCTTCTGGCATGAGGCTGCGGCCGGCGGCGCGCAGTTCGCGGATCTCACTTCGCAGGAGGGGAAAGTCAGTGCCGTCGAACCCCCGGAGAACGATGCCTTGGGCGTCGCTGTCGGCGAGAAAACCGCTCAATGTGCGCCCATCTGTCGTCGTGACGGCGTAATTTTCAAATCCCTCGCGGATTTCAGCGTTGGGATCGATGATACTCATGAGCATGGTTCCGAGGTCATCGCGCTGGTAGGTGGTGAGATTGGGTCCGATTTTTCCACCTTTGAAGAAAAGAGTGTGGCAGCCACCGCAGCGGGCGGCGTAGACAGGTTCGCCCTGGTACGGGTTGCCGGGCTGGCGGGCGAGGAGTTGTTGGATGGCTGCGATGGGAGGCAGTGGCGGGCTGGTGCCGGGGGC
>JALRGB010000261.1 GCA_023253575.1 Verrucomicrobiales bacterium | reverse complement strand
TGGGGGTGGGCCGAGCCAACGGCCTGACGGGATCACAATATCACAGTTTTCCCGGCGGTTCACGGGAGGAGTGGCCGCGGACCTGACGGGTGTAGCTCGCGACGGGTGTGGCGGCTACCCCGACTCGTGAGAGTCGGGGTAGCGGGGGATTTTCCGCCACAGGGGGGTTGTTGTGTCAAATTTGTTCCATGGCGGCAAGCGGCAAATTGAAAACCTTTGATTTCCGGTTTCGGGGTGGGCTGGGGGCGCGTCCGGTTTCTGGGTGGTGACGGCCCGCCCCTTGACGGGCTTCGCTTCGCTCCTACTCTCTGCGGTCGCGAGTCGACCCATCCGCATGAATATTCACGAGTACCAGGCCAAGCAGTTGTTTGAAAAATTCAAAGTGCCCACCCCGCGCGGCCTGCCCGCGTCGACGCCGGCTGAGGCTGAGGCGGCGGCTCTCGAGCTCGGGGGTGCCGGGTTGGTGGTCAAGGCCCAGATTCATGCTGGGGGCCGCGGCAAGGGGACATTTACCAATGGCTTTAAGGGCGGGGTGCACCTTGTGCAGTCTGCTGCGGAGGCGGCCGCGATGGCGGGCCAGATGCTAGGTCAGACGCTGGTCACGAAACAGACAGGTGAGGCCGGCAAACATGTTAGCAAGGTGTTGATTGCGGAATCTGTCGATATCGCTCACGAATATTACCTCGCCATCTTGCTGGACCGCGCGTCCTCCAAGCCGGTCGTGGTGGCCAGCCGCGAAGGGGGCATGGACATCGAGGAAGTGGCGGCCCGCTCGCCGGAAAAAATCATTCGGGAAACAATACATCCGCTGCTCGGACTGCAGGCGTACCAGAGCCGCTCGCTGGCCAAAAAAATCGGACTGCCTTCGTCCCAGCTCAACGCTTTCCACAAACTGCTGCAAGCTCTTTATACTCTTTATATTAAGAGCGATTGCTCAATGGTTGAGATCAATCCGTTGGTGGAAACACCGGACGGCCGCATCCTCGCTCTGGATGCTAAATTCGGGTTCGACGACAATGCCCTCTACCGGCAAAAAGACATCGCGGCCATGCGCGACCTGACCGAGGAAGACCCGCGGGACGTCGAAGCCTCGAAATTCGGGCTGAATTACATCGGTCTCGACGGCAGTATCGCCTGCTTGGTGAATGGCGCTGGTCTGGCCATGGCCACCATGGACATCATCAAACTGCACGGCGGGGAACCGGCCAATTTCCTCGATGTGGGCGGCGGCGCCTCCAAAGACCAAGTGGTGGCGGCTTTCAAACTGATCCTCTCTGATCCCAAAGTGAAGGCCATTTTGGTCAACATTTTTGGCGGCATCATGGACTGTAATGTGATTGCCGAAGGGATTGTGGCGGCCGCCCGGGAGGTCGGTCTCTCGTTGCCCCTTGTCGTTCGCCTGCAGGGGAACAATTTCGAAGCCGGGAAGCGCACGTTGCAGGCGAGCGGCTTGAAGATCGAATCCGCGGACGACCTGACTGTCGCGGCCAAGGCTGCGGTTGCGGCGGCTGTTTAAATCTCATTTCTTTTTCTACCTTAGTTCCTTATGGCTATTCTTGTTACCCCGCAGACGCGGGTCCTCGTTCAAGGCATCACTGGTGAATTTGGCGGGCGCCATGCCCGGGCCAGTCTGGAGTATGGGACGGCGGTGGTGGCTGGTGTGACGCCTGGCAAAGGCGGCCAGGTGTTTGAGCATGCTGGCGTGAAGGTGCCCATTTTCGACACGGTGGAAGAGGCGGCTCGGGAGACTGGGGCGACGGCGGCGGCGATTTTTGTGCCACCGGCCTTTGCGGCGGACGCGATTTTGGAAGGGGTGGCCGCGCGACTTGAGCTGGTGGTGGCCATTACCGAAGGTATTCCGGTCAATGACATGATGCAGGTCAAGGAGATCCTCCGCGGTCAGTCGACGACGCGTTTGATTGGTCCGAATTGTCCGGGGATTGTCACGCCGGGCACGGGCGAGCATTCGCATGGCGGGTGCCGGATTGGCATTGCTCCGGGGCATATTCACAAGAAAGGACGGATCGGCGTGGTCTCGCGTTCTGGCACGTTGACTTATGAAGCCGTCTGGCAGCTGACGACTCGCGGGTACGGCCAAAGCACGTGCATCGGCATCGGCGGCGACCCGATTCACGGGCTTTCCCACACCGACGTGCTCAGTTTGTTTAATGACGATCCGGAGACGGACGCCATCATCATGATTGGTGAAATCGGTGGCAGCGGTGAAGTGGACGCGGGCAAGTGGGCTCAAGCGAACTGCAAAAAGCCGATTGCCGCCTTTATCGCTGGCGCCACGGCGCCTCCGGGCCGCCGCATGGGCCACGCGGGTGCCATCGTTGGAGGCGAGGACGATACCGCCGCCGCCAAAAAAGCGGCGCTTCGGGCGTGCGGCATTGCCGTCTCCGATAGCCCGGCCGACATGGCGGATACCTTGCTCGGCATCTTGTAACGAGCAGGGGAGGAGGCGGGACCCGGTCCCGCTTGCGCTTCAGAGCCTAATCAATCCGCACCTCGGTCCCTTCGGGCACGAGGTCGAATAGCGTGATCACCGCGTCATTGGCCAGACGCACGCAGCCGTGGCTGTGCGGCCGTCCGAGCAAATGCTCCTGATTGGTGCCATGCAGGTAAATGTACCGCTGGTAGGTGTTAGCATTGTGGCTCTCCATTCCCTCCAGCCATAATAACCGGCTCGTGATCAAATCATCAGCCACCACCCGCGAGTCCGCCTGCCACCGGCCCGCTGGCTCTCGGCTTCGGAAAATAGTCCCCAGCTGCGCCCCATGCCCGTGCTTCTCCGCCACCCGGAACCGCCCCGTCGGCGTGCGATGACTGCCAGGCTCAGAACCAAGGCCGGATTTCGAGGTGGAAATAGCGCAACAAAAGAGCACTGTGTCGCCCCGCCAGAGCCGGAGTCGCTGCTCTCGCACCACAATTTCCACTCGTAAGGCTCGCTCTTTCCCGGCTGGTCTGTCTCCGGACCGGTCCTTCCGCCGCCCGGCGGCCGCCCCCGACGAGTCCCGTTCTGCGCTCGCTGATTTTTTCCCTAGTTTACCCATTACCTGACCAAACCACACGCATGAGTGATCGACAACTGCACGTCGCCATCGTCGGCGCCACGGGAGCCGTGGGCGTCGAAATGATCCGCTGTCTGGAACGCCGCCAGTTTCCCGTGGGGAAATTGTCCCTGCTCGCCAGTAAACGCTCGGCCGGCAAAACCGCTTCCTTTCAAGGAAAGGATCTCGTCATCCAAGAGCTGACTCCCGATTCTTTCGCCGGTGTCGACATCGCCCTCTTTAGCGCCGGAGGTAGTATTTCCAAGGAGTTTGCCCCCCACGCCACCGCCGCCGGCGCGTGGGTGGTCGATAATTCCTCCGCCTTTCGCATGGATCCGGACGTGCCCCTCGTCGTTCCGGAAATCAATCCGGACGACGCCCGACACGCTCCTAAACGCCTGATTGCCAATCCAAATTGCTCGACCGCGATCGCCCTGATGGCGCTCTGGCCGCTGCACCAAGCCTTCGGCGTGACCCGCGTCTTCGCGAGTACCTACCAGGCCGTCAGCGGCACCGGAGCCCAAGCCATCGAAGAACTGGCCGCCCAGTCACGCCAGTGGGCCGCCGAAACCGACGGCGCCTGGGACGACGCGCGCGTCAGTACCCCGCCATCTGTCTACCCCCACCAAATCGCCTTCAACGTCCTCCCACAGGTCGATTCCTTCCTCGAGACCGGCTATACCAAGGAGGAAATGAAGCTGGAAAATGAAGGACGCAAAATCATGCACCATCCGGATTTTCGCGCTTCCGTGACGTGCGTGCGTGTCCCTGTCTTCCGCGCCCACAGTCTCGCCATCAGCGCAGAATTCGCCAAACCGATCACCGTGGCCGCCGCCCGGGCCGTGCTCGCCAGCGCCCAAGGCCTACAAGTCGTCGATGAGCCGGAACTCCAGCGCTACCCGATGCCGCTCGACCTGGCCGGCCAAGACGATTGCGCCGTCGGCCGCCTCCGCCAAGATTGCGCTTTGGAGAACGGCCTCGCCTTCTGGGTCGTCGGCGACCAGCTTCTCAAAGGCGCCGCCCTCAATGCCGTGCAGATCGCCGAACTTCTCGTCTGATCGCGGGCCCCGCGGCCTAGCTCAAAGGATGTGGCTCGTGCGCCCGTTTTTTTCTGTCGCTGGGGGCGCTGACCCCGGTCGCGGCGCCGAACGTCTCTCCGAACGAGTTTTTGGCAGGGGGCCGGATGCGAAGAAGCGGTTTCGGAGACGTGTCTTGAGGGATGTGGCCTGGGGGCCATGGTTTCTTTTGTAGCTGGGGGCGCTGACCCCGGTCGGGGCACCGAACACCTCTCCGAACGATTTTTTTTGGCAGGCGGCTCACAGGCAAGACACCCAGTCATTCGACGGCCAATCCTCGATCATGTGGGTGTCCCACATTTCCGTCCCGTGTGGGTGTCTCACATTCCGCTCTACAATATGTACTAAGGGCTTCATTTATCTTAAGTATGAAAATTACTGTGGAACCTTATGGCATGGTTTTGTTGATACCGTCTGTGCTTGACGCCAGTGCCTGTTGCCAGTGATTGACAGAGGGCGGTTTTCTCTGTCATTCTTCCTGTATGAAGCGCCGTTATTTTTCATGGTTAGCGGGTGGAGCGGCTGTTTCGGCTGGTTCGGGAGTGGGAGTGGCGGCTGATCAGGTCTCGGCGGGGGTGGGGCCGTTGCGGGTGCGGGCGTTGACGTTTAATTTACGCTATGCGAATACGGGCGACACGGGGCCGAAGTCATGGGAGCGACGGCGTGGGCCATCGATTGATCTCATTCGGCGGGAGCAACCGGATGTTGTGGGGTTGCAGGAGGCCTTGCGTTCGCAGTTGGATGATCTGCACGAGCGGCTGGGTGGCGAGTATGCGGAAGTGGGGGTGGGCCGTGAGGACGGCAAAGCACGTGGGGAGTATTCGGCGCTTTTGATTCGACGGGCGCGGTGGACGGTGGAGGAATCAGGGACGTTCTGGCTTTCGGATACTCCGGATGAGCCGAACTCGATGACCTGGGGCAACCGGATCACGCGCATCTGCACGTGGGCGCGACTGCGTGAAGTGGGGAGCGACCGGCCGCTCCATTTTTTCAACACGCATTTTGATCACGAGTCGCAGCCCTCTCGGGAGCGCAGCGCGGCCTTGCTGGCGGCGCGGCTAGCGGCGCGGCAGCCGGCCGGTCCGTTTATTCTGACGGGTGATTTTAATGCGACCCCGGAGAATCCGGCCATGATGGCGCTGACGGGCGGGCCCTTGTCGCTGGTTGATGCTTGGCGGGTGGCTAACCCGGATGTTCCGGAGGCGGAGAGCGGTACGTGGCAGGCCTTTACGGGCCGTCGGGATACGGGCCGCATTGATTTTGTGCTGGCTCCGCCCGGGACGCGGGTGGTGGATGCCGCGATTTTGCATGATGCTCCGGACGGGGTGCTGCCGTCGGATCATTTTCCGGTGCGGGCTACTCTGGAGTTTGTGCCGTGAGGAGCGGCGGCGGGCGCGCGGACTAGCCGGTCACTTGCTGGAGAAAAGCTAGGCTTTGGCGGGCGATAGTCCCGGCGTCAGGCGTGTA
>JALRGB010000421.1 GCA_023253575.1 Verrucomicrobiales bacterium | reverse complement strand
CGCGCTCAGTTGCTGGGTGACATTTTCCTCGATGATGGCGGATTCGCGGGCGTCCGGCCGGCGTCCGGCCACTGTGCGAAATCCCCAAGCAATCCGTTCGGGTGGGGTGGCGCCTCCTTCGGTGAGCATGCGTTCTGCGAGAGCGCGGGCGGCTTCAAAGTGCTGGACGTCATTCATCAATTGTAGTGCCTGCAGCGGAGTATTGCTGCGTTCGCGCACGGCGCAGACCTGCTCGCGGCTGGGAGCGTCGAAATTCGACATGAATGGCGGTGGTGCCGTGCGTTTGATGAAGGTGTAAAGACTGCGACGGTAGAGGGCGGCGCCGGTGTCCTGAACGTAATTGGCGGTATTGCTGCCGGTGAAGCCGACCGGTTCCCAGATGTTTGGCGGCTGGTACGGACGGACTCCTCTGCCTCCCATGGTGAGGTTGATCAATCCGGAAGTGGCCAGCGCTTGGTCGCGGATTTCTTCGGCGCCGAGGCGGAGGCGTGAGGCGCGGGAGAGCAGTCGATTTTCTGGATCGGAGGGGGTGGTTCCGGTGAGCACGGACGACTGTTTCCACGTGGCGCTGGTGACGAGCAGGCGCACCAGTGATTTCATGTTCCATTGGTTGTCCCTGAAATGAACGGCCAGCCAGTCCAATAATTCCGGGTGGCTGGGGGCTTCGCCTTGGGAGCCGAAATCGCCGCTGGTCTTGACCAGGCCGGTGCCGAAGAATTGCTGCCAGAATCGATTGACGGTCACACGGGCCGTCAATGGATGTTCCGGTGAAACCAACCAGCGCGCCAAGTCGAGCCGGTTAGGCATTTTCCCGGGCTCGGTTTTTAATGGTGGCAACACGGCGGGCACGCCGCGCTCGACCGGTGCGCCCGGCCGGTCGTAGGCACCGCGTTCCATGACGTGGGCTTGCCGTGGTGGATCGAGGTCCTTCATGATGAACGTCCCTGGGAATGACGCCTGCATGTCATCGCGTTGTTTTTTCAACGCGGCGATTTCGACGGCCAGCGGTTCGCCGGCGGTGCGGGCGGCGGCGTTGACATGCAGGAGGTAATAATTGCGCAGAACGGCGTGGTCGCTGGCGGTGCGTTGATTGGCGGGCTGCTTGAGCGCCGCGCGCACGTCGGCGGGCCAATCGGCTGGCGGTTCGGCGGAGGCAAACGGCAGGGCCCAGGCCGCTAGAGATTGCGCGGGATCAGCCGCCGGATCGCTTTGCGAAACCACCCCGCTTCGGTCCCAGAAAACCGTACCGCCATGCTGAGTGAACGCAAATCCCTGGAGTTCATCGCCTGCTTTCAGACCGATCTGCTCGGCGGGAAATTCCAGACGCACCCATTCGCCGGCTTTGGGCAGCGGCCCCATGGCGACTCGTTCGGTGGTATTGGCGGCTCCCCATTGGATGGCCTCAATGTCACCCCAAACAGCGCGGTGGTTCCATCCGCCGCGGTTGTACTGCAGCATGATCGAGCGCGGCAGATCCGCGGGCTCCAGAAACACATGGGCGAAAATCTTGCCGCCGGCCGGCACGATGAGTGGCGGAGTGGCTTTCCCTTCCCAGACATCCTGAGTCAGCCCGGCATCGCGGCGCTTCAACGCCCGCTGGCCACTGAAGACGCGCCCGGTCTCAGCGGTTACCCACTCGGTGGGATGACCGGGACTGGCGCTCAGGGCCGCTCCTTCGGGCGGCGCATCATCAATCCATGCTAATTCCACGACCTGTGCCTCCGCCCGGGGCGTCCGCTCGGCCGGGTCATCATAGGCCACCGCCAACATCACTTCCCGCCGCTGCGCTTCGCTGGTTTCAATTTTAGCAGAGAGCCCGGCCAGCGTAGCCTCGTCCTGCGGTGACTTCAGCTGTACCGTCGGCGCCGTCAGCAACGTGTTGCCGTCCATCGCCGGATCCGCCGCACTGTAGAAAAACGAATACAACGAATAGAATTCTTTGTGCGAGATGGGGTCGAACTTGTGATCATGGCAAACCGCACAGCCGGCCGTCAATCCCATCCACGCCTGCACCGCCGTCGAGGTGCGGTCGACCGCATACCGGAATATCAACTCGGCATCAATCGATCCACCTTCGCCCGTCGTCACGTTGCAGCGGCTAAATCCAGTCGCAACAAGTTGATCCTGAGTGGGCTCGGGCAATAGATCGCCAGCCAGTTGGTCAATCGTGAATTGATCAAATGGCAGGTTTTGGTTAAATGCCGAAACCACCCAGTCGCGGTACGGCCACATCGACCGTTCATTGTCGAGATGCAGCCCATGGGTGTCGCCATACCGCGCCACATCCAGCCAGTGCCGCGCCATTTCTTCGCCGAAATGATTTGAGGCCAACAGCCGGTCGACGACCCGTTCGTAAGCGCCGGGCTCGGTGTCGTGCAGAAAGGCGTCGATTTCCGCCACGCGGGGTGGGAGTCCGGTCAGGGCGAGCGTGACGCGGCGGATCAAGGTTTCGCGGTCGGCTTCCGGCGAGGGATGCAAGCCGAGGGCCTCGAGTCTGGCAAAGATAAAGGCATCGACAGAATTCACCCGACGGCTGGCGAAGGTGGTGGTGGGCTCGGCGGCGGCCACGGGGGCCTCGAATGCCCAGTGTGCTTGGTAGGGCGCTCCTTGTTCGATCCAGCGTTTGAGGATCGATTTTTGCCCATCGGAAAGCGATTTGTGGCTTTCGGGTGGCGGCATGACGTCGTCTTCCACGGTGGAGATGATGCGTTGCCACATTTCGCTGGCGGCGGGGTCACCGGGTTTGATGGCGAAGCGTCCTTCTTTGTTTGGCATCAGGGCTCCGCCGTCGCCGTGGGGTACGTCGAGTCGCAGGCCGGCTTTGCGGGTTTTGGCATCAAAGCCATGACAGGCGAAACACGTATCGGACAGAATCGGCCGGATATCGCGGTTGAACTGGATGACGGAGTCACCGGTGCCGGAGGGAGGCGCCGCTGCGGCGGACAAGGTGGCGGACAGGGTCGCAACCAATGATAGGGGGAGCAGTCGGGGGTTCATGTGATGACAGCGAAGTCATTTCATAAGCGCAATGCCCGTCAGGCACAATACCCAGTGGGGCCTAGGCGGCTGCCCGGTGTCGAGGCCGCAGAGCCCTTATGTGGCTGGGAGTTTGGGATGGGAGGGAGGCATTCGGAAGGAACGCCGCGTGGAGGGAACGGGCTCGGCGATGGGCGGATTCCCTGACCCCTCGCTCAGGTGTCTTTTTGAAGATCGGGCTTGGAGGCGGCGGCAATCGGGCTTTAAATTAGAACAGCCTTTTATCGACCCTGTATCAAGCCATGTCTATTCCGAGCCTTCACCGCCGTCATTTTCTCACCGCCGGATCACTCGCTGTCGCTTCGGCGGCTTTGGCTCCCGCTTTATTTGGCCAGACTGCTGCGCCCAAGGCGATCGTCACGCCACCCGAAGGCCGTCGCATTTTGCTCAGCTGCAAACTTGGCATGATTGCCAATAAAGTAGGGGACAAGACGCTGACGATCGTTGAGCGGCTGCAAATGGCTCGCGACGCTGGGTTTGATGGGGTGGATTTTGATGAGGCGGGTGGCTTCACGGTGGAGCAGGCCCGCGCGGCCGTGCAGGAAAGCGGGGTTTTCTGTCACAATGCGATCAACCACGCTCATTGGAGTGTGCGCCTGACGGATCCAAACGCCGAGACGAGGGCTCAGGCGCGGGCCAACATGGACCACTGCTTGCGCGTGGCTCATGCCATCGGCGGGAGTGGCATCCTGATCGTCGTCGGACAAGCGTCCGACGGACCCACCGAGGAAATCGAGGAACGCTGCCGCCAGGAAATCATGAAGTCCATCCCGCTGGCCGCTTCGCTCGGGCAACCGATCCTCTTCGAAAACGTCTGGAACAAAATGATGTACGATCATGACCAAGGACCGGAACAATCAGCCGATCGGTTCATCAAGTTTGTCGACAGCTTCAACAGCCCATGGGTTGGCATGTATTACGATCTCGGCAACCATTGGAAATACGGCCAGCCAGGTGACTGGATTCGTGCGTTCGGGCGGCGCGCCGTTAAACTCGACGTCAAAGGATTCAGCCGGAAGAAGAACGAATTCACGGAGATCACCGGTCCAGACGACGACGTGCCATGGGATCAAATCCGCAAGGCACTGGCTGAGGTTGGATTTACCGGCTGGGCGACGGCGGAGGTCGGCGGCGGTGATGTCAAACGCCTGACTCAGGTTCGCGAGCAAATGCAGAAAGCATTTGGTGTATAAAGGCTGACCGCACTGCAAGTCCCTCCTTTATTTGGCGGCCGCGGCCTGATCGGGGGGGGCGGCTGATTATTGAAAGAGCGAGCGCACTCGTTGCCAGAGGCTGGCGCCGGGTGACCGACCGGATGACTCGGACCATCGGTCGGGGAGGCGTCCATTTGCCTGCGCCGACGGGCGTTCGCGGCCATGGTCTTGGCACGGTCCGGTGGCAAAGTGTTCGATCAGATCGACTGGCAATTCTTCGGTGACCGCGGTGCCGGCGGCTTCGCAGGCGCGGGTGGCCAGCAATCCGGAGAGCGAGCAGACGGTTGTTTGTTCGGTGGCTATTTCGGGTGCTGGGGAGGGACCTGGATCGTAGCCCATGGTTTCCGCGGATTTCATGATTTCGACCCATACGGGCAAGGCCATGCGGCCTCCGTAGGCCTGACCGGTAATGCGTTCTGGCTGATCCAGTCCGACCCAGACGCCGCAGGTCAGGCGGCGGGTGAAGCCGACGAACCAAGCGTCTTTGAAGTCGTCGGTGGTGCCGGTTTTCCCGGCGGCGGCAGAGGTATACCCGAGGGTGCGGGCGCGGGCGGCGGTGCCCCCGGGAGCAAAGACTTTTTCGAGCATTTTGGTGACGCACCAAGTAGCCCCTGGAGCCATGGCTGGATAGCCCATCGGTTCGTTGCGAAAGATGGTGTCGCCTTCGCGATTTTGGATGTGATCGAGCAGGTAGGGGCGCAGTTTTTCCCCGCCATTGGGGAAGGTGGTATAGGCGCTGGTGAGGGCGTAGAGGGTGGTGTCGTGGTTACCCAGACAGAGTTGTGGGGTGGGGTTGGCCACGGTTCCGAGGCCCAGTCGGCTGGTCAGTTCGGCGATATGTTCCAAGCCGGCGCGTTGGGCGACGCGCACGGTCATGGTATTTCGCGACCGGGCGAGTCCGGTGGCGGCGGGCAGTAGGCCGCCAAAGACGCCGTCGGAATTTCGTGGCGCCCAGCCGCCGACTTCCACCGGGCCGTCGTCTACGAGCGTGCTGGGAAAAAGCCCGGTTTGCGTAGCGGAGGCGTAGACAAATGGTTTGAAGGTGCTGCCGACCGGGCGATTGGCCATCAGCGCGCGATTAAATGGACTTTCTTGAAAGTTCCGGCCACCGACGACGGCGATGGCGGCACCGGTCGTATTGTCGATGACGACGACCGACCCTTGCACATATTCGGGCCCGGCGGTGGAGGATCCGGATTTTTCCCGCGCCAGCCACTGGGCGCGAGTGGGGTGGGGGTAACCGCTCGACTTTTCCACAGTGGCCAGTTGTTGTTCGAGGGCTGTTTCTGCGGCCATTTGCAGTGGCAGATCAATCGTGGTGTAAATCCGCAAACCGCCGTCCTCTTCATCTTCCGCATCAAGCACTGAGTCGAGCGCGCGGCGCACGGCATCGAGCGCATACGTTTCTTGACTGATCGTAGTGGGTTCAGCCTGAATGACCGTCGCCGCCGCCATGGCCGCCTCCGCTTCGTCCGGCCGCAGGCGCTCCTGCTCTACCATTCGCCGCAGTACCATGTCGCGCCCAGAACGAGCCACCTCCGGTGACCGAAAGGGCGAAAACTTGTTCGGACCACGAATGATGGCCGCTAATAACGCTCCCTCATCCAACGTCATGGCGCGCGCCGGCTTGCCGAAATACGCCTGCGACGCCCGCTCTACGCCATAGAGGCCAGTGCCAAAAAAGATCCGGTTTACATAGAGCTCGAGCACTTGGTCTTTGGTGTGAGCTGATTCGATGCGGCGCGCTAGCGCGATTTCTAAGGCTTTGCGATGCAATGATTTGCCGGTCAAGGCGAATGAATTGCGGGCCAGTTGCATGCTGATGGTGCTAGCGCCCTGAGTGAAGCTCCGGTCTTGCAGGTCGCGGACGAGGGCGCGGACGAGGCCACGATAATCAATGCCGCCATGGTCATAAAACCGGTGATCTTCGCGGGACAGCAGAGCATTGATAAAGTGGGGGGAGACGTCGCTGAGGGTGACGAGGATCCGGTTTTCTCCGTGGAGCCGACCCATTTCCGTGCCATGCACGTCATAGACGATGCTTCGCTCGGGCAGGGTGCCTAATTTCTTGAGGTCGTAGCCGCGAGCCAAGCTGCTGTAGACGAGCCACACACAGGCCAGTCCGACCCCGGTCAGCCCCGCCGCGACGAGTCCGAGGCGCAACGGCCAGCGCAGCCACCAAGGCAGTCGCACCACCGGGGATGGCAGCCCGCGGGCCGCTGCGGATCGTTGTGTCGGCATGATGGGAAATCCTCCCGCCCCAGCGCCGCTTGTCACGCCGTTTGTCATGCCCCCCAGCCTTTCTGCTGGCGCGCAGGCCGCCCATCGCTTCTACTCCCTGTCCACTCATGGAGGACGCCTACAAAGTTCGGCTCGAGATTTTCGAAGGGCCGCTCGATCTGTTGCTTTATCTCGTCAAAAAAGACGAGGTCGAGATCAACAACGTCTCGCTGGAGCGCATTACCCGGCAGTACCTCGACTACATGGACGCTTTTAAGCTGCTCAATGTGGATCTGGCCTCCGAGTTTATCGTCATGGCGGCCAACTTGATGTACATCAAAAGCCGCACGCTCTTGCCCAAGCAGGACCAGCCGCCAGAAGAAGATGCCGAAGAGGATGATCCGCGTTGGGAATTGATCCGTCAGCTCATTGAATACAAAAAATTCAAGGACGCCGCCGGTTTCCTCGACCAACGCGCCCGCCTCGCGGCCAATATTTTCCCCGCCCAGACGGAACCACTCACCCTTCCGCCCGAACCGGCCCCCACCGGCATGCCCGAAGTCGGCATCTTCGACCTCATCCGCGCCTTCCAAAAGGTGCTGGATAAAGTGCGCGTTCCCAACCTCCGGGAAATCACCGATGACCGGTTCACCGTCTCCGATAAAATCGATTACCTCCTCGATTTGATGCCACGGCATCAAGGTCCGATTCGTTTTACCGCGCTGTTCGCACATGCCACCACCCGCGACGAAATCATCGTCACATTCATCGCCGTGTTGGAATTAATGAAGTTGCGGCACCTGCGCGTCACTCAGGACCACCTGCTGGGGGAAATCGTCATCTATCGCAATGAAATTGCCCGCGCCGAAACCGATGCCGCCTTGCGGGAATTGCGGGAAAGTGAACTCGCCGCCGACGGAGTCACTGAGGCCGAAAATAATGATGACATGATGGAAGCTCCCTGATTGAAGATCCAGACCCCCGCGCTCCATGACCACCCCCACCCTGCCCCAGATCGTCGAGGCCCTGCTCTTCGCCTCTCCTGAACCGCTGACCACCAGCGCCTTGGTGCGGGCCATTCGCATCGCCGCCACGACGGCCGTCGCCGGCGAAAACGCCGCCGAAGAAGAGGATGTCGAGGCCGCTGAATCCGCGGCCACCGCGGAAAATGCCAGCGTCGTCCCAGAGGACACCGGCGATGATGACTGGGTCGATGATGAGGTCGACGAGCCCGCCGAAACCACCGACACTACCTCAGAGGAGACGGAAAATGAGAACGATCTCAGCGCTGAGGCGGAGCCGGAAGGCCTCACCGCCGCCGCCCTTGTCAAAATTTCCGATGTCGAAGTCTTGGCGGCCTTGTCCGCCTTGGCAGCAAGCTACGCCGCGGACGGCCGAGCCTTTACACTCGCCGAACGGGCCAGTGGATGGCGCATTTTCACCCTCGCCGAATACGGGCCCTGGGTGCGCGGCCTCTTTCCTGAGCGACGACCCCACCGCCTGAGCCAGCCCGCCCTAGAAACACTCGCCATCATCGCCTATCGCCAACCCATCACGAAAGCCGCCGTGGAAGCCGTCCGCGGCGTGAGTATCGACGGACCTATCCAAAAATTACTCGATCAAAATATCATCCGCATCGCCGGCCGGGCAGATCTTCCCGGACGTCCGCTCCTCTACGAAACAACAGACTTTTTCTTCGAACACTTCGGCATCCGCAGCGTGGATGACCTCCCCAATGCCTCCGAACTCAGGCGCATCGCCCTGCCTACCCCAGAGTCGGAAAAACCAACCGAACCCGAAGCCGTTCAGCCAGAATTACCCATCACCCCGCTCGCAGTCATACCCGTGGCGGCCGCCGTGGATGTCGTGGATGTTGCGGATGTTGCGGATGTTGTTGACGTTGTTGACGTTGTTGACGTTGAGGAGATCGCGGACGCGATAGACGCGCCGCAAGGGGATCACTCAGAGGATTCAACCCCCGCCGACGCGCTAGCGGCTGAGGTGGCTGGGTTTTCCGCGGAATCGATTTCTGAATCGATTCCAGCGCCGGAGGCTGCTGCGGCCAGTGCGCCTGCGTCGGATGAGGCGCCTGCGTCGGACGGGGCGTGAATTTGTGACTGGTATCGGTTCTGATTGTGGCCGAGTATAGGAAGGACTGATGGTTTTGGTGTCATTCGGCTCTGGTCAGTTAGCGGTCTGTTATTTTCTTATTTTCACTGTTTATGAATCCCCGATTTTTCTCCTTTTCGTTGATGATATTGTTGGCTGGAGTGACGGTGGGGAGGGCGGGCACGGCGGGGCCGGACCGAGAAGTGACTGAGCCGCTGACGCCGTCATCTTCGGGGCGGCCGGCGGGCTGGCTGGCGGTGGCGCCTGGATTTACGCATCAATTTGAGGCGAATGTCGACTCTTCGGACACGACCTTTGCGGTTGATCGCTGGCGTGTGGAGGCGGGCACGCGGGTCCCCTTGGCGGATGGGTTTGTATTGACGGCGGCGGTGGAGGCGGAGTGGTCGCAGTATGATTTCACGCAGTTCACTTCGGTGGCGGATGGGTTGGAATTGCCGGAAAGTGATTTGTTCCGTGCTGGGGTGACGGCGTTTGGGATGTATGAATGGAATGATTCGTGGGAGGTGGTGGCTGGGGGTTCGCTTTCTTGGGGGGGCGCGTCGGATGCGGACGTTGGTGACGGTTTCGGCGGGATGGGGATTCTGGGAGTGACCTATCGATTTTCGCCGGTTTTTTCGCTGACGCCGGCGGTTCTGGCCTTGTCTCGGATGGAGGATGACGCGTTGATTATTCCGGTGTTGGGCGTGGAATGGGAGATGAGTGACGCTTGGAAGCTGCGCAGTATTGGCCCGGGAGCGGAGCTGACGTGGCAGGCGGCGGATCAATGGGAGTTTTTTCTCAGAGGGTTGTATCGTCCGCGCGATTTCCGGCTGGCGGCGGAGGGCGAGCTGGCCTCCAGCGTGCTGCGCGATCGTTCTTTTCCGGTGAGTGTGGGGATCGAGTGGAAACCGACAGCGCGCGTCACGGCTACGGCTTTTGGCGGCGCCATACTGGGGGGAAGCCTGCAGTTCAAGGAGGATGGCGGTGAGGACATTTTTGAGGAGGATTATGATGTGACGCCGATGGTGGGTGGTAGTCTGATGATTCTTTTTTGATTGGCTGTGCCCGCACCCGCGCGTGTGCGCTTGCGTCTCCACCATGAAGCGATAAGAAACCGGCTGCCCCATGACACTCGAGGAAATCCGCCACCGCATTGACACTCTCGACACGGAACTGCTTCGGCTGCTCAGTGAGCGGGCGGATCTGGTCCACGATGTGGGGGTGGTCAAAAAGAAAGAAGGTCTCTCGATTTATGCGCCGGAGCGAGAGGAAGCCGTTTTTCAGCGATTGCTGAAATTGAACTCGGGACGCCTGCCGGAAAAATCGATTCGCGCCATTTATCGCGAGATCATGTCGGCGGCCTTGGCCCTCGAAGAAGACCTCAAAATTGCCTATCTGGGCCCGGCCGGAACCTGGACCCATCAGGCTGCGATTAGCAAATTCGGACATAGCGTCGATTACCTTCCACAGCCAAGTTTCGCCGACGTCTTCGATGAGGTCGCGCGGCGCCGCGCCAATTATGGCGTGGTTCCTATTGAGAATTCCACCGAAGGAGCCGTTAACCATACGCTCGACCTCTTTGCCGATTCCAATCTCAAAATTTGCGCTCAACTTTTCCTGCGTATCGACAACTGTTTGCTGGCCAAGATCCCACGTGATAAAATCACCACGTTATACAGTCATCCGCAGGTGTTCGGCCAGTGCCGCGGGTGGATCCATACGCATTTTCCCCACGCGCAATTGATCGATTGCGCCAGCACCACGAGGGCCGCGGAACTGGCGGCGGCTAGGCCGGATGCCGGGGCTCTCGGCGGTCCGCTGGCTGCGGAAATGAATGGGCTCGAAGTCTTGGAGCGCAGCATTCAGGACAGCGCGACCAATACCACCCGCTTTCTTGTCCTTAGCGAAAACATCTGCCCACCGACCGGCAACGACCGAACATCCATCATGTTCGCGGTCAAAAACGAGCCAGGTAGCCTGTATCACGCCTTGGAGCCATTCAATTCGCTGCACCTCAATCTGGCAAAAATCGAATCCCGCCCGTCCAAAAAGAAGGACTGGGAGTATTTCTTCTTTGTCGATTTGCTCGGCCATTGTGAGGATGAATCCGTCAAACGCGGTCTGGATGGACTGAGTACGTATTGCTCGTTCCTGAAGGTGTTGGGCAGCTACCCGAACACAGTTCCCTAAGTTTCCGTGGAAAAGACAGCCCGCGGCCGGGCTCGCGCCTCGTTGAACGATTTTTCGGTAGGGGCCGGGATTCGTAATCGTATAAGTGCATTCGTGTACGCAGCGTGAGGGATGTGGCCTGTGGGCCAAATGTGAAAACCGGGGCCAACGTCCCCAGCTACAGTGGCGGCGGCGCCGCCTGCGTCGTTGTTTCGTATCGGGGTTTTCTGTAGCTGGGGGCGCTGACCCCGGTCGCGGCGCCGAACGCCTCGCCGAACAATTTTTTGGTAGGGGTCGGGATTCGTAATCGTATAAGTGCATTCGTGTACGCAGCTTGA
>JALRGB010000173.1 GCA_023253575.1 Verrucomicrobiales bacterium | reverse complement strand
GTGGATTTCTTCGACGGGTATGATCAGACGACTTCGAATATTCGGCTCCTTTGTGGTGCAGTTGCTGCGGCGGCTGCTGGCGCATCCGCGGTATCAGGTCATGGCGGTGATGGTGGCGGCCGCCTTGATCCTAGGCGACCGGCTGTTTCCGTTTTCCAGTTTTCCGATGTATGCAGGATTTCCGGATCGTACGCATTATGTCTATCTGGCGGATGGAGAAGGCCATCCGTTGCCAATGCACGATTTTTTTGGATACCGCACGACCAAAATAAAGCGGATTTACAGCAATGAGATGCGGGACATTTTCAAATCACTCAAGGACAGTTCGGAGAGTGAAGAAGGCGATGGGATCGAACTACATACGATGACGGACGAACAACTTCGGCCGGCCGGGGATGCCACCTTGCGGTGGCTGGTGGCCAATGACCGTCGACGCAAACAACGTCAGGGCAAGCCGCTGCCGGCACTGCGGTTGTATCATGTGGATGTCGACCGTGGGCCGGACGGGCGACTGCGTCGCACGGCACGCTGGGTGGGTTCGTATGCGGGAGGTGTCTCGTGAGTGGGTGGTGGCGACGCGGGTGGCGCGTGATCTGGGAGCGTGAGGCGGTGGTCTTTGGGCGGTGGGAGATGGCCTTGATGCGATTGTTGTTTGCGCTGGTGATGTTTGATGCGGGATCCAAGCTGGTGGGGTGGGTGCGTGAGGACGCTGGCAGTTTCAATGCTCGGTGGGGGCAGGTCGAGGTTATCCCGCAAGTTTCCTCATTTGTGGCGCAGCCGAAGCCGCATGGTCTGGCGGTGGTGTTGGAGAAAGTGTCGTTGGATCTGGCGTTTTTAGGTGATCCGTCGATGGCAGGCATGGTTTATGCTGGTTTTCTGGTGGCGCTTGGGTGTTATGTGATTGGGGTGGTGTTGCCGGTGGCGCTTGGGGTCATGTTTTTCTCGCTGCTGGTGCATGGGACTTTTCATAATTCGCAGGGTTCCATTCATCATCACCTGCAGTTGATCACTTGTGTGGTGGGGATCCAGTGGATCGCCAGCCTAGTGGCGGTCTGTCGGCGGGGCGGGGCCCGAGCTTGGCTGGCGCTGGATGGGCCGTCCGAAAACCGTCTCGTGAACTGGACACAACAGGTCATCGTCGCGGCCTATGTCGTTTCCGCTTTGAGCAAGCTGATCATTAGTAAAGGCGGCTGGATCTGGGATGCGCCGTGGTTCGGGATCCAGCTGGCCAAAGCGGTTGATCAGGATTATTACGACCACTTGCGCCCGGGCACCGAAACTCCGGCCTGGCTTCCAGATTGGTTGCTGGAAAATCCATGGTTGGCCCGCGGGTTGTTCGGGCCAGCGCTGCCCCTCGAGTTTTTCGCTTTTCTGGCGCTGCGCAACCGCGCGATGGGAGCCTTGTACGCCATCGCCCTGATTGGGTTTCACCTCACCGTCTCATCGTTAATGAGTCTCGATTTCCGCTACAACGTACAGATGATGCTGGTTTATTTCGTCAACGGGCCGTTTTGGCTGTGGTGGTGGGCGGCGGGTCGGCGTCGCCGTGGCGGGTCGGCGGCGTATTCCCGGGAGCGCTGAGCCCCAGCTCGGCGAGAGTTTTTTCCCTGGCTGCTGGCCATGCGGGAGGATTTTTTTGGTTTTGAAATGAGGGAGGTTGTGGGGGATTTATGGAGGCGCCGAGCTGGGGTAGGCCCGGGAGCGCTGAGCCCCAGCTCGGCGAGAGTTTTTTC
>JALRGB010000787.1 GCA_023253575.1 Verrucomicrobiales bacterium | reverse complement strand
TCCCCCTCCACGATTTCACGCCATACCACCGACCCGACACCCACGAGGCCTAAAACCCCGACCCCAACGGCGGACATCCATACAAATGATCTCATGCTCATGGGCGTTCATGCGGCTCCCCAGCCAATGCCGCTTCATTTTTAATCATTGCAGGAAACCTCGAAATTATCAAGTCTCTTAATTGTGCGCGACTTTTTTTCAATTGTTTGAGCTGCGCCGGCTGCCATTCGGCCGTGGTGGTCATAGTGTCGTGGAGCTTCAGCAGGCGCAAATGCATTTGGAATAAGCCGCGTTCTTGATCATCGAAGAGGGCCGTACCCGTAGCGGCCAATTCGCTGGCCAAGCGTTCCTGTTGGGCGGGAGTCAGGGCCAGCTCGGCGGTCAACCGGCGGCGGGCCTCGAGCGCCCATTGTTCTGGGCCTGCCTCCATCAGGGGGCGGCTGACGACCGTGGGACGGGGGGCGGTCAACCGGCCGACCCAGAGGCCCGATCCAAACAGGACGAGCACACTGAGCAGGAGCAGCGCGGAGTGGCGAAACAGCGGACTTTTCATGATCCAGGCCAGAAAGTGGGACTCAGAGCGATGGGTGTAGGAGGATCGAGCAAAATCCCAGCGGCGTCGGGGTCGGGCCGTCGGGGCAGCACGATGGCCAGTAGGCAGGCGGTGGCTAGCGCTCCAATGGCCGCGCGAAACGTCCAACGGGACGCTGAACCAAGGAGGGACGGACGCGACTGTTCGTGCCAGCGAGCCACCAAGCCGGTGGCATATCCGAACGGTGCTTCCGGAGCGGCGGGAGTCGGGACCGCGCGGACGCGCGCGGTCAGATTTTCCCAAGTCAGTGGATTCCGGTCATTCATGGGATCTCTCCTTCGAGTCGTTTTAACTGAGTGTTAAGTTTACGGCGTGCCCGCATGGCCGTCACCTTGATTTTACTTTCTCCCCATCCGGTCAGGAGACACGCCTCGCGCACAGATTTCTGTTCCAGATCCAACAGTTGCAGGATAATGCGTTCCTGCGGTTTCAATGTTTCCAACAATTTCTGAACGAGAGCGAGCCCGTCGCGTCCGGGACCTGGATCGAGAGCACGGTCGGCGGCTATGACGGCGCCCAGCTCATCGAGGTCAGCTCTGGAGAGGTCGGAAAACCGGAGTTCAGGGCGCGCCCGCTGCCGGCGCAACTGGTCGTGACAGGCATGCAGCGCGATGCGGGCCACCCAGTGAGGAAACGGCTGCTCGGCGCGGTAACTGGCGAGTTTCGCAAACATCTTCATGAAGACCTCCTGCAAAAGATCGCGGGGGTCAGCCCCCCGAGGAAGATGATTTTGAATGATACTAAAAAGCTGCGGGTAAAGTAATTCCACCAGCCGCTGAGATGCTCCTCGCTCGCCGTCCCGAGCCCGCTGCAGCAGTGGATCCCAGTCGATGCCAGCCGCTCCCTCATCTGGCCGACCCGGTGCGGGCGGGTCCGGGGCCGCAGCCTCCCGAGGCGATGAGCAGTCGATGCTTTCACGGGTCATGGAAAGGTGCGCTGCAGCCGGTACCACCGGGCCGCGGGTAACAATCGCGTCGGATCAACAAAGTTCATGCCCCCGGTCACCCCAGCCATCGGCCCGGATCCAGCCAAATCCTTGCGCCACGTCCGTCCATCCGCCGAATACGCCACCTGATACCGATAGCCAGCCTCCCCAATCCACGTCAACTGCGGAGCATTTTGCGCCGTCCGCCCGAGCGCCAACTGGTCGTTCAACCCCTCGGTCGCAATCAAATAATCATCAAAAAGGAGGTAGTTGTCGCCCGGGTGAATGTTGCCGGTCGCCGCCTGCACGTTGGAGACGCGCATCAATGCCACCACCGAACCTAACGTCGCCGCCGAAGGGCCACTGTAAAACGGCAGGTTATCAATGATCGGAATACCGCCCAGCGATACCGTCCAGCGATTCGTCCTAAAATTGATCCGATACGCCAGTGCCTCAAGCGTTTCCGGCAGGAAACTATAGCCGGTATGCTGATACTCAAAGGCCGATCCCGTCCAGACTAGTCGGAAAATCAAACGCTGCGGCTGGCCAGTCACTGTGTTCAGCGTGGCATTGTCAAACTGCACCCCGCCCAATAGCTGATTGTTCGTGTTATAAACAAGAAACTCAAAGGTATCCCGTCGAAATCCGCCCGCTGCCGTGGAATCTTTAATCCCAAAAACAACGCCAAAACCCACCACTTCTTCGCCCAGCCCAACCGGATCAACAACCACCGGCCTGCGCACAAAAACCGATCGACTCGTGCTCGGCACCACCGCCGCCAGCCCACCCAAGGCCGCCGCCTGACCAATCCCCGCTACCCCATGCTGGTTCTCCGCCAAGACCGCATGCAATCCAAGTCCCGCATGCGACCCGGTCCAGCCGTCCGTCCCCACCAACGCATCGTTACCAGTCGAAAAGGAAGTAAACCCAGTGGCATAATGCTCGGTGGCCGCCGCCACCCCCGCCCAGAACCCAGCACAGACGATCGCCCACTTCACCGCCGTCACAAAGCGACGCACCCCAGTCAAGAGATAGTCAAAGTGCACGACTCCACTCATTCGATAAGGATCGCGGCGGGACTGATCATGACAAGGAACATATTCGCCAGAAAGCCGGACCCACGCAGTCGCAGGCCCGGCATCCACTGACTCGTGGCCACAGTGTCGTCTGTCTTAGCGGCCACCCGGCCGCCCTGGTCCTTCAGGTCCTTCAGGCCCTTCAGGCCCTTCCCCACCGCGCGGATCATGACCACGGCCCGGGGGCAAGATTTCAGGATGAGCGAGGACAAACGCCTTCCATTCGTCGTAGCTCACCATGCCGTTTTTACTGGTGTCCAAAGTGGTGATGATGCCGGCCAGTTCGACGAACGAGAGCCATCCGTTCTTGTCCGTATCAAAGGAAGCCAAGATCGGCTCGACCCGAAGGCGTTCGCCACCGAAGATCTGCAATTTAGGCAAGGGGGGGATGATCGATGGCAGCGGCTTCAAGGCCGCATTAAATTCAGCCAGACTGATTTTCCCATCTTTGTCTTCGTCGAGGTGCTCCACCATGCGGGTGATGCGCTCCGCATTGATGGCCGGAATGGCTTCCAGCTCAGCCACCGTCAACAATCCATCTTTGTCCGCGTCCAGCTCGGCAAAGCGCTTGCTCCGGATATCTCCCACTTTCTGAGCCACCGCGGCCCGGGCTGCTTCTTTCTCTTCCTCAGAGAGTTTACCATCATCGTTTGTGTCCCATGGGTTTTTCCGGTCCGGGCGCTTGAGTGGGCCGGCTTCGCGGACCGCCTGCTCAAAGGCCTGACGCTCCTCAACCGACAGCTTGCCGTCGTTATCGAGATCATACGGCTTCAGGAACTCGGGCAGCTCGCCCGTGCCAAAAGCCTGACGCGGCGGCTTGGCCTCCTGCCCGTGAACGGTCGCCGCCATCGCGGTCGCCACAAGGGCCGTGATATAAATGGATCGGTGAAGTTTCATGTCAATGTGCGGTGGATGGGTGTGGGTGTGGTCCGGGTGTGTGCTCCGGAGAGGTGCAACGAGCAGGTGTGTGTGTGCAGACAAATAGCTGAAATGAAAACCGGCGGGAGGATCCGGTCTTCACTCCTAAAGACGTACCAACCGAGGGTCCCGTTACAATTATTTCTCAAAATCTTTTCTTCAGACCACCGCGTTTTATTCGAGCGTTTCCCTCTTTCACTAAATTATTAATAAATACGAAACAAATTAAAATCCTTGATTTTATATTAAATGCGATATAAACCCTCTGCCCCTCAGCTGTCTAAGTGTACAGTTTTTAGCTATTTATCGATTTTGTTATGAAAAACTTGGATCACGAATCGCCCAAAAAGCGGGTTTCCATGCACAGGAAGTTCACTCGGCGGGACTTGGTTAAATGGGGAATTGTGGGCGGAGGAACGGCGATGTTTGGCTTGCGTCCGGCGTGGGTACGGGCGTCGCGCAGCGGGAGTTTGTCGATGGCCCCGGCCACGACTCCTTTTTTGATGGAGCTTCTGCCTGGACGCGGTCTCCCGCCAGTGTCCCAGCCGGTGACGCCCTTTCCGACCATGGAGGATCCGGGCGACTGCATCAATGAGGATCACAGTCAGGCCTTCCACGTGAGCGGGCCGCGGGAGGTACCTCCCAACACTGAGTTTCACCTCGTTCAGGTCGCGCCAGTGAATCATCTCTTTCATCCCGCTCTGCCCGCCAATGTGCTCTGGGGCTACGGGGGGCAGGTACCGGGACCGACGTTTGTGGCTCGCAGCGGAACGCCACAACTGGTTCGCTTCGTCAACCAACTGCCGGAAGACGATGCCGTGGGCATCGGTCTGCCGACGCTCGCCGTTCACCGCCATGGCGGCCATCAAGCCCCCCAAGATGACGGCTATCCGCTGGATACGTTTTGTCCCGGTCAGTCGCGGGATTATTATTACCCCAACTCCCCTGCCGCCGGTCTGTTGCAAAACGAGCACTCGACCACTTGGTATCACGACCATGCCATCGACGTCACCGCGCAGAACGTCTACCGGGGGCTGGCCGGCTGCTATCTCAACTTTAACCCGCTCGATACCGGCTCCGAACTAGATCCCGCTCCAGCCTTGGGCCTGCCCAGCGGAGAGTTCGATGTCCCGCTGGTCCTGCAGGACAGATTGTTCGACGCCAATGGTTTTCTTTATTATGACAGCTTCGACCACAACGGTTTCCTAGGGAACAAATTTCTCGTCAACGGACTGATCCAGCCCTTTCTGCGAGTGGCCCGGCGCAAGTACCGCTTCCGGATCCTGAACGGCTCCAACGCCCGTTTCTACAATCTGGTCCTCAGCAACGGATGGCCTTTTACCGTGATTGGCACCGACTCCAATCTCTTAGAACGGCCGATCGCCGTCTCAAGTTTCCCCATCGGCCCCGGCGAACGCGTCGAGGTTATCGTCGATTTCCGCGGAACCATTCTCGGTCAGAAAATCCAGCTGGTGAACCGCCTCGAGCAGACGGACGGCCGCAAGCCAGGAGATCTGGTGTCGCCCGGGGTCCCGCTCATGGAATTTCAAGTCAACCGCGATGCCCCAGACTTCAGCCGGGTCCCCGACATACTCATGCCAATAACGGAAGGCCCCCGCGAACTTCTCTCCCAGGTGAAGATTCAGCGGACATTCAAATTTGGGCGTTCCAACGGGGCTTGGGTCATCAATGGGGAGCTATTTGATGAGAATCGCATTCAGGCTGATCCCCGACGGGGCACATCTGAAATCTGGCACTTTGAGTCAGGCGGTGGCTGGACTCACCCCGTACACCTTCATAACTTCGAGATGTTCATCCTCGGCCGCGACGGCGCTCGTCCACCCTTGCTCGAGCGCGGACGCAAAGACATCATCAATGTCGGCGGGCCGTACCCCAACGCGAGCGTACTCATCAAATTCGACTACGACTTCAGCGAGCAACCCGGCCGCTACGCGTTCCATTGCCACACCACCGAACATGAAGACATGAGCATGATGGGCCAGTTCGAGGTACTCTGATGAAATCCTCCCTCACATGGGCCAACAGCTTGGCCAACCTTCTCGGGCTCGGAATGCCCGCATGCCCCACCGCTGCCACGCCGGTCACCACAGACACGCCAGCAACAATCGCCGGCGCCCCCCGTCACCCCGACCGCGCCGCCACTATCCGAGAGCAACATCTCCCCAATATCTCCCTCACCACCCACCTCGGACATCAGGTTCGATTCTATGACGACCTCGTGAAGGGCCGGGTCGTGGCTGTCAACTTCATGTACACCCGCTGCCGCGGCATCTGCCTGCCGTCCACCGACAACCTCGTCAAAGTGCAAAAATCCCTCGGCGATCGCATGGGGCGGGACGTCACATTTCTTTCGTTCTCCCTCGATGCCGAAGAAGATACTCCCGAGACACTCCGTGAATTTGCTCAAGATCATGACGTGGGACCAGGATGGTTTTTCCTCACCGGCCGAAAAGCTGACATCGAGCAGCTGCGTCGCAAACTCGGCGCCTACGAACTAGACCCAGCCATCGACACCGATCGGTCCCAGCACACCGGCGTCGTCATCCTCGGAAATGAACCCAAGGGCCGCTGGCAAGCCATCTCCGCCCTTTCCCATCCAGTCAGAATCCGACAAGCCATTGAGCGCACCCTGCTGCCGCCCAGCCAGTGGCGCGTCGGCCGAGCAGCCATAGCCGAGGTTCCTTTCGAAAAAAGCCCAGCCAGTCAAAAGCTGGTCGAGCCGGTCGACCTCTCCCGCCTGCCACCCCAAGATCCGTGACAAGTCAGAAGCGGGTACCGGAATGGCTCAATCTACCTCCACCGTCGCTTCATTCGCCACCGGGCTTCGGACATTTTAGCAGAACCGAGAGGGCCTTTTTACACGCACCTTACAGACGGCGCGCGTGGTCTCCGCGAGGCTGCAGGACCTATGAGACTGACTCGTTTCCTGATTCCGCTGAGTGCGGTGGCCCTGAGCGCCTTCACTTCCATCTTGGAAGCGACGCCTGACACCACCGGCCCCAACTCCCTCTCTAGACTTCCCGTGAAAGAAGTCACCGTCTTCAAGGATGGTCATGCGTTTGTTGTGCACGAGGGCGCCCTGCCCACGAACGAATCCGGCAGCGTAGTCCTCGATGCTCTGCCCGCTCCTGTCATCGGCACATTCTGGGCCTACTCGACGGATGAGGCAGCGAAAGTGTCGAGAGTGGTCGCTGGATCGCGGCGCCGCTTGGTCGAGCGCACGGCGCTGACACTCAGCGAAATGATTGCCGGCAACCCAAGCGCCGAAGTCGCGGTCACAGAAACGGATGGCACTAAATACCCGGCCACTCTCATCGGCCAACCAGTGCCGCTACCAGATGAACCTGCCGTCACGAATGTCCCAGAATCGAAGGAACCTCCGGTCGCCAAAAGCTCACTCGTCATGCTCAAGACCCCAGAAGGGATCAAAGTCATGCCGTTAGAGCGCATTCGAGACCTCGTCTTCCGCGACCCTCCCCACTCGAAGACCGGACGACAGGAGCTCCAGAATGCACTCACACTGCAACTCGACTGGAACGGTCAAACGCCGAAACCGTCGGCGCAGGTCGGCCTCATGTACCTGCAAAAAGGAATCCGTTGGATCCCGAGTTACAAGATTGACCTCGACGGTAAGGGCATGGCCCACATCAGCTTGCAGGCGACCGTACTCAACGAACTCACCGATCTCGATGAGACGACTCTGCAACTTGTCATCGGTGTGCCAACGTTCCATTTCAAAGACACCGTCGATCCGATAGCCCTGCAACAAACGGCCGCCGAGTTATCCCAGTTCTTTCAGAGCCACCCCTCCCGCGGCCACGCCAGTCATCTGGCCAACAATTTCAGCAACTCCATCATGACTCAACAGGTCGCACGCGCCGGAGATTTTTCTCAGGGCTCGGCCACCGGCGAACCCAGCCCGGCCGGCGACCCGTCCGAGGGAGGAAAACAAGAGGACCTCTATGTCTTCACCGTACCCAAGGTGTCGCTCAAAACCGGCGAGCGCCTCGTGCTGCCGCTTCTCGATATCACCGTGCCCTACGAAGATGTGTACACGCTTCAACTCCCGTTCACACCGTCAGGCGACATGCGCCGCCAGCTTGGCAACCAGTCGCAAGAGGAACTGGCTCGGCTTTTCCTCGCTCCAAAGGTCACCCATAAAGCGCGGCTCAAAAATCAAAGTCAGGTTCCATTCACGACCGCACCCGCCCTCGTTTTGCGTGACGGCCGCGTCCTCTCCCAAGGGCTCATGACCTACGCTGCTCCCAATGCCTCCGCCGAGGTCACCATGACCTCCGCCCTCGACATCACTGTCAAAAAGACCGATCGAGAGACCG